>JADYZS010000085.1 GCA_020853075.1 Anaerolineae bacterium
AGAAGTGCCTGGGTGTAATCCCCTTCGGTCAGATAGAGGGCGACGTCGCGCGGGATACGGAGGAAACGGGCGGGCGCAGACCAAAGGGGGTGCCCCGAACTTGCGCTGAGAAGCAACAAGACTCCGAGCACCACCATGGCCGCGCCGGCTAGCACCCAGCGCGCCGCGCGGGGGAGGTTAGCAGGAGTAGCATCCCCCCTCACCCCGACCCTCTCCCCGCTGGGGAGAGGGAGAGCGCGCTCCTCGACCCTCTCCCCGGAGGGGAGAGGGTAGGGTGAGGGGAGAGTGCTCTCTTCCGGTAGGCCAGTCCTAGAAATACCTGTTTCGGCCCCGCGGCGCCCACTCCATGCCAGGAAGATGCCGATGAACGCGATAGGGATGGCGACCAGCGCGGTCAGTTTGCTGAAAACCGCGAGCGCAGCCCACAGCATCACCTCAGCAGCGCGGGCCGGTGTGAACCCCCTGCGCAGCAGGCGAATCGTGCGCCACACCACCACAGAGACCAACAGTTCTGCCAGGTTGTCGTTGCTCACCATGCTCATCAGGAAGGTGTTCATCGGCAGCAGCGCGACGAAGGCGGGGACGGCCAGGCGCAGGGAAGGGTCTTCCGGAAAGAGTTCCGCCGCGCCGCGATAAACGACGATAAGGGTCAGGAGTCCTATGAGCAGGGAATAGAAGCGCATGGCATAGAGGTCTAGTTGCACGTCGTTTCCCGGCGCAAGGAGAGCGGCCACCGCTGCTCCCACGTAATAGAGCGGGGGCTGGTGCACCTGGTGGGCGAAATCGCCCGGCCACACCTCCTCAAAGGTGCGCGGTGGTTGACCGGGATCATAGTCGTAGTAGGCGAAGCCCAAGCGCCAGAAATCATGCGCCGCCATAGAGCGCAAGACGTCGGCCTGAAGGGTGGGCGACACATCGCGCAGGGTCACCAGGCGACGATGATCGGCGATGAGCCGCGCGTATTCCAAATGGCGCGGCTCGTCGGGCCCCTGCCAGGGCGGGACGATGGCAAGATACAGGAACCCGCGCACCAGGCTCAAAGCCACAAGCAACGCCAAAGGCCCCAGCGTTCCGATGAATGGCCGGGGGACCACGCGGGGCGCGGGGGAGGCTTCGGTCACATTCATCGCCGCGCCACTTCGCGAAACACCGATTTCCTCTCCGCGTCCAATTCTACCGCCCGTCGCGGGCGGCCTCGTATTCCTCCAAAGGGCGGGCCGGAGCCCTCGTCGCCAGGGCGCGATAGTAGAGATCCACGTATTTACGCGCCGACGCGCTCCACGAGAAATCCGCGCTCATGCCACGCAATTGCAACTGTTGCCACACGCCCCGATGCCGGTAAGTTTCCGCGGCCCGCACCAGAGCCGTATAGAGGGCCATGGAATCGTAGGGCACGAAAGTAAAGCCGTTCCCCTCGCCGGTGACAGGGTTGAAGTCCTTCACCGTATCGGCCAGACCGCCCGTGGCCCGCACGACCGGCACGCTGCCGTAGCGCATGGCGATCATCTGCCCCAGGCCGCAAGGTTCGTAGCGGGAAGGCATGAGGAACATGTCGGAGCCGGCGTAGATGCGTTGCGCCAACGGCGTGTTAAATGTGAGAAAGACGGCAACCTGCTGCGGATAGCGCGCGGCCAGGCCCTGGAACAACTCGTGATACCGTTGTTCGCCCGTGCCTAAGAGGACGAATTGCACGTCCAGGTTACGCACGAGGGGGTCTATGATGGCGCTAATCAGGTCAAACCCTTTCTGATCGGCCAGGCGTGAGATGGCTCCAATGAGCGGCACGTCGGGCTGCTCAGCCAACTTCGCTTCCCTCTGCAATGCGGCCTTGTTCGCGGCCCGCTTCTCAAGGGAGTGGATGTCAAAGTGGGCAGCGATGTAGGAGTCGCTGGCCGGGTTCAGCACCGCCGTGTCAATGCCGTTCAGGATGCCGAAGAGGCGGTCACGCCGGTCTTGTAGAATAGGGTCTAACCCCTCGCCCAACTCTTTTGTGAGAATCTCCTGAGCGTACGTCTCGCTAACGGTGTTCACGATGTCGGCGAAGAGGATGCCCCGCGCCATCATATCCACCACCTCATTAATGTGAGGGGCCACGTCAGGATGCGCAATGAAGCCGTGGTCGGCCAGGCCCGCGATCTCCAACACGCGATAGCCAAAGATACCCTGGTAGGCCAGGTTGTGAATGGTGTAAATGGTGGCGGTGTGGCTCCAGAGGGGGTCGTTGGCGTAGATCGTTTTGAGCCAGTTGGCGACGATAGCGGTATGCCAGTCGTTGAGGTGGATCACGTCGGGAACCCAGTTCAACTGCCGGCACATCTCCAGCGAGGCGCGCGAGAAGAAAATAAACCTGTCGGCGTCGTCAGGGTACATGTAGATGCTGTCCCGGTCGTAATACTTGGCGTTTTCAATGAAATAGACGGGCACGCCATCAATGGCTCCTTGAAGGAGAGTAGCAGGCTCAGCGCTGTTGTCCATCGGCACCGAGAAGTGGCCAGTGGCGGGAGTCAGGCCAAACTTCTCAATGCTCACGCGGCCATAGCGCGGCATCGCCACGCGGATATCGTGTCCCAGCGCGTGAATCGCCTTGGGCAATGCCCCGGCGACATCGGCCAGGCCGCCGGTCTTGGCGAACGGCACAACCTCGGCAGAAAGGAAAAGCACTTTGAGCGGCGTTTGATTATCTATCATGATAGTCCTCAAGTAACATAGAGCATACGACAGGACGCCGCTGGTTTCTCCTGCCTCCGGCGGCGCGGCAGATATGCTAACATAGATGAACGGGAATGGCAAATCATATAATCCCTAAGGGTCTTCAAGACCCTTAGGGATTAGGCCGCCGTCCTCCCCCAGATCTCCAGCACGCGCAGGAGCTCCTTCCGCCAGTCCACGCCGCCGGAGAAAGGAATGAGCACCTGCCGTCGCCCAACGCGCACGCCCGGCCCCAACCGCTGCTGAAGTTGCGCGCGATCCGTCGTCTCTAACGCGTCGGTGCGAAGCGCCAGTTGTTCATCTTCCCGTCCGATAGCGTTCACCCCGGCCCGGATGGCTAATGCCTTCACCTGGAGCACGTAGAGGAGGTCTTCTACCTGTGGCGGCGGCGGGCCAAAGCGGTCACGCAATTCCTGGCCCATCTCTGTGACTTGCTGAAGGGTCGTGAGGCCGGCCATGCGGCGGTAGAGTTGTAGCCGCAAGGGTGGCTCTGCGACGTAAGTCTCCGGGATAGACGCGGCCAGGGGGAGTTCCAGTGATACGGTGGGAGCCAACGGGTCCGAAAGAGGTTCTCCGGCAACCGCTCCTTGCCCGTTCCTGGTGGCAGACCGGCTCTTGCCGTCCTGCCGCAGTTCCTGCACCGCCTGGGCGAGAAGGCGGCAATAGAGGTCAAAGCCGACGGCGGCGATGTGGCCGTGTTGGCGCGCGCCCAGAAGTTCGCCCGCGCCGCGTATCTCCAGGTCGCTCATGGCAATACGGAAGCCTGCCCCCAGTTCGCTCGCCTCCAGGATGCTTTCCAGGCGACGGCGAGCCGTGGGGGAAAGGCTCTGGCCGGGGCTGTAGAGGAGATAGCAGTAGGCACGGACAGCACTCCGCCCCACGCGCCCGCGCAACTGATAGATCTGTGCCAGGCCGAATTTATCCGCCTGGTTGATGATGATGGTGTTCGCGTTGGGGATGTCCAGACCGCTCTCAATGATGGACGTGCAGACGAGGACATCCACCTCACCGTTGGCGAAGCGCATCATCACCCGTTCCAATTCGCGCTCCGGCATCTGGCCATGGGCGATGGCGAGGGTCGCCTCCGGCACGATGCGGCGCAGGCGATGGGCGATGGAAGTGATTCCCAGCACGCGGTTGTGGACGAAGAAGACCTGGCCGTTGCGGTCTATTTCCCGCAAAATGGCCTGGCGCACCAGCATATCGTCAAACTCGGCCAGCGTCGTCTTGATGGGGAGGCGTTCCTCCGGCGGCGTGTTGATGGTGCTCAGGTCGCGCGCGCCGGTCAGGCTCATGTGGAGCGTGCGAGGGATAGGAGTCGCCGTAAGAGTCAGGACGTCCACCTCTTTGCGCAGTTGCTTCAGTCGCTCTTTGTGGGCTACGCCGAACCGCTGCTCCTCGTCCACGATGACGAGGCCCAAATCCTTGAACTGCACGTCCTTCTGGATGAGGCGGTGCGTGCCGACGACCAAATCCACCTTGCCCGACTTCAGCCCCTCCAACACCTTCTGCTGCTCGGACTTGGAGCGGAAGCGGGAGAGCATCTCAATATTGACAGGAAACGGCTTGAGCCGCTCGCCGAAGGTCTGGAAATGCTGTTGCGCCAAGACGGTAGTGGGGACGAGAACGGCAACTTGCTTGCCGTCACCGATGGCCTTGAAGGCAGCACGCAGCGCGACCTCCGTCTTGCCGTAACCGACGTCGCCGCAGATGAGGCGGTCCATCGGACGAGGCTGCTCCATGTCCCGCTTCACCTCGGCTACGGCGGTCAGTTGGTCTTCCGTCTCAAGGTAGGGGAAACTGGCCTCCAGCTCCTGCTGCCAGGGCGTATCGGGGCTGTAGGCGTGGCCGGGCGCGGCCTCTCGCTCGGCGTACAATTGCAGCAGGTCCTCGGCAATGTCGGCCACGGCGCGCCGGGCGCGGCTCTTCACCAGGCCCCAATCCGCCGTGCCCAGCCGGTGGAGAACGGGCGGGACGTCGGTCGCGCCCACGTAGCGGCTCAAACGGTCGGCCTGGTGGATGGGCACGTAGAGGCGGTCACCCTGGGCGTAATCTACCTGCAAATATTCCCGTTCCAGGCCGTCGGTTGCCAGGCGCACGAGGCCACGGAACTGGCCGATGCCGTGCTCCAGATGCACCACGTAGTCATCGGGTTGCACGTCCGAGAAGAAGGTTTCCGGCGCGACGGGGCGCGGGCGCGCGGCGCGCCGCGGCTGGGGCTTCGTCCAGCCGAAAACCTCGGCATCGGTGAAGAGAGAGACCAGCACAGAGGGGTTCGCACCCCCGTTGGCGTCCGCTCCGTCAGGCCCCGTTTCTAATAGCCAACCTTCGGGCAGCACACCCTGGACGATGGTCACGCTGGCAGAGGGGGGGGGCTGCTTGATGGCATTGGTGAAGGCGGTGGGATGGCCTGCTTCCGTCAAGACGTCGGCCAGGCGCGAAGCCTGGCGCGAGACGATGACGATGTGCTCGCCGGACTTCCGCCGTTCCTCTGTATCGGCTACCAGGCGGCGTAGTTGCCCGCCATAGCGCGGCCCCGGCGTGAAGACGCGGCCCAGGCCGGAGGTCTCGGCCACAGGGTGGCCCTCAAGGTCTGAATAACCTAGCACGAGAGGCCGGTGCTCCTGGATTTGCTCCTTGAGTGTCTCCCAGGCGAAGAAGGGGGGCAGCGCACCCAACGGCAACTCGCCCGCGGCGTGCAGGTCGCGTTCCAGTTGGGCCGCCTGCGCCTCCAGGTCGGTCACCGACGCAGCCAGGTCTGCGCCCTCTTCTACAAGAAGAAGCCCGTTGGGTGGCAGGTAGTCCAAAGGGTTGGCTGGTTGCGACCAGAGATAGGGGAGGTAAAACTCGCTACCGCGGAACGTCTCGCCTCGGCTTAGACGCTCCCGTTCTTCTGCAAAGTCCTGGCGAGCCGCCGGGTGGCAGGGGCTCAAGTCCAGGGCGGCGAGCCGCTCCGCCGCGAGGGGGCCATGCTTGGGCAGCGCCTCGCTGGCCGAGCCGACGACGAGGGTTTGCACCTGCTCCTGCGTCCGCTGCGTGGCCGGGTCAAAGAGGCGGATGCTCTCCAATTCGTCGCCGAAGAATTCCAGACGCGCCGGATAGGGGAGGCTGGCCGGCCAGATATCCAGGATACCCCCGCGCCGGCTGAAGGTCCCCGGCTCCTCTATCACGGCGGCGGGGTTATAGCCCAGGCCCAGCCAGTGGGTCAGGAGTTGGGTAAGGTTCACAATCTGGCCGCGGCGCAGCGTGCGCAGGCCCAGGCGGAGGTCCCGCAAGGGGAGGGTCTTCTGCATCAGCGCCCGCGCCGAAGCGACGACAATAGGAGCGGGAGATGACGGCACATCTGAGCCTTGCTCTCGCACCTCGGCCAGGGCCAGGAGAGCGGCCAGGCGCGCCTGTTTCGTCTCTCGCGACCAGGGGAT
>JADYZS010000086.1 GCA_020853075.1 Anaerolineae bacterium
CAAGGACAACTGGCCGTCTTGTCCGCGGCGGTGAGGACCAGCCTGCCGCAAGAAGCGGTCATCATTGGGACCATGGGGAAGATCAAGATATACCCCTCTTGGTGGCGGGGCACCGCATTGACTCTATCCATCGTGGGCAAGGAAGACCTGGTCATTGAGTTGCCATTTACCGGCAACGGCTACACCCACCAGGCCGAGGAAGTGATGCATTGCCTGCGCGCGGGAAAGACCGAGAGCGCGACGATGCCTTTAGCCGAATCGCTTTCTATTATGAAAACAATGGATCAGATCCGCGCGCAATGGGGGCTGAAGTATCCGACGGAGTAGCGTATTAGCAACCCCGGCGTGTGAGTTTCAGCCGGCGATCAGAATGGCAGAGCCCAACCGCATCACCTCGCGCACGAGGAGATCAAAATCCTCTCGGCGGCTGCGGTGGTTGGTGATCGCCACGCGCAGCGCGTACTTGCCGTTCAGCGTCGTGTACGAGGGAACGGCGATGCCGCTTTCGTGCAGTTGCACCAGGATCTCTTGGTTCAGCCGGTTTAGCGCGGCCTCGTCCAGATGATCCGCCTTGTACCGGAAACAAACGATATTCAAAGGCACAGGCGCGAGCCGCTCTAACGTGGGAGCGGCATCCACCAGGCCGGCCAGGTAGCGCGCCTGCTCTACGTTTTGCCGGATCAATCGCCCGTACTTCCGTATGCCGTGCTCCTTGATAGACATCCATACCTTCAAGGCCCGGAAGCCGCGCGATAGTTGGATGCCGTAATCGCTGAACCACTGGGAACCGGCGGCCAGGCCGCGCTCGCCGCCGTGCGTCAGATATTCAGGCGTCAGGGCAAAGGCCCGGCGGTGGTCTTCTTCTCGCCGCACCAGGGCACACCCCGCTTCGTACGGCATGTACATCCACTTGTGCAAGTCAAACGCGAGGGAGTCTGCCCGTTCCATGCCCGCGACCAGGTGGCGCAGCGCCGGGGACAAGGCGGCCAGTGCGCCAAAAGCACCGTCCACGTGAAACCACAGCCCTTCCCGTTGGCAAATATCGGCCAAACGAGCCAGATCGTCAAACGCGCCGGTATTTACCGTGCCAGCGTTCCCGATAACGCAGAAGGGTTGCATCCCTGCGGCGCGATCCCTGGCAATGGCTGCATCCAGAGCCGTGACCTCAATCTGGTAATCGGCGTTCACGGGTACGTGGCGCAAGGAATCGCTGCCCAACCCCAGGAGTTCCACCCCCTTCTGGATGGAACTGTGCATCTCCTGGGAGCCGTAGAGGGTCAACCGCTTCGGTGCTCCCTGCACCCCCTGGCGGCGCAAGTCAAATCCGGCCTTTGCGTTGCGCGCGACGGTCAAGCCGACCAGGTTCGCCATGGAGCCGCCGCTGACCAGGAGCCCGCTCGCCTCTGCCGGATAGCCGAGCATCTCCTTGCACCAGGCGACCGCTTGCCTTTCCACGTGATTGGCAACGTGCTCAGCACCTCCCAAGTTAGGATTCATCCCGGCAGCCAGCATCTCGGCCAACGCCCCAAGAGGCGTTCCCGTCCCGATCACCCAACCCCAGAACCGGGGATGGATGTTTCCCATGGGGTGCGGAAGAATTTTCTCCAGGAAGTCCCGGTAAGTCTGTTCGGGGCCCTGGGGCTCCACCGGCAGAGGTTGTTTGAGGTGCGTTTTCACCTCCTCCGGGATGGGCTGCCATACGGGGCGTTCTCGCACCGTCTGCAGGTAGTTCAACATATCGTCCACCATGCGATGGCCCAACGCGCGCATGGCCTGCCAGTCTGCTGGGTCGAGCGACTCTTCCGGCATCTGTCCGTCAACGGAATTCATGATCCTCACCTTCTGTCTGGTGGTATGGCCCCGCGGCGCGAATGGCACGGAAGCCTGGATGGGCAGACAGTATATACCAAGAGCGACCCTTGTGCAAAGGTATGGATAGCCCCCTGCTGTGATTTTGCCAGAACGTGCCTTGTTTGATATACCTAAACGTAAAGAGTAAAAGGACAAGCATGGGGCATTGGACAGAAGATGAACTGGCGGTTCTGCGCCGGTTAACCAACACGGAGAAAATTCAGGCGTTTCTGGATAGCCTCCCTTATAGTGCGGATGATTTCTCACGCTCGCCGCGCAGCGTCCTGAGAGACCGGCGCGCCAATTGCTTTGACGGTGCGTTGCTGGCCGCCGCGGCTTTGCGCCTGCTGGACCTTCCCCCAACTGTGATAGATATGCGCGCCGTGCGGGACGACGACCACGTGATCGCCGTTTTTCGCAGAAACGGCCATCTCGGTGCAGTTGCCAAATCCAACTTCGTGGGGTTGCGCTATCGGGAACCGATTCACAGGTCAACCAGGGAACTTATCCTGTCCTATTTTGAACCGTATTACAACTTAGATGGCGAACGGTCTCTGCGTTCCTATACTGCGCCAGTGGATTTGCGCAAGTACGATGACCTGGATTGGATGTTCAAGGATGAGAGCGTGGAGGTGATCGCGGCGCGCCTGAACGTGCTACGGCACTACCCTCTTCTAACCGAGGAGATGATCGCGTCCTTGAGCAAGGTGGATGAGAGGAGTTTCCGGGCCGGGATGCTGGGGACGAACGAGGCCGGGCTATACAAGCCAAAGCGATAGGTGCTCATCCCGGCCATCGGTAAGAGACCGACGGCTATCGCTTCGCCCTATACATGATGTATAATAAGGTTGGCTGTCCACCGCGATCTTTACCCTCGTCAGGGATCGGATAATCTATGCGGGCATCCTCAAGCGGCCCCACCGAGCGTGTGGCTGTTGGCAGCGTGGCGAACGTGTTGGGCTATGCAACGACCACGATCCTCGCCCTTTTGCTGACACCCTACCTTTTACGGCGTCTGGGCGCCGGAACATTCGGTGCTTGGGCCCTGGTCGGCGTTATCGTGTCTGCCCTGCAACTGGCCGACCTGGGCCTGCCGCGCGCCCTCAGCCGCGCGGTGGCCGGAGCGTGCGCCCAAGATGATACAGCAAGCCTGGGGGCCGCTCTCAGCACGGCCCTTTCTCTCTACCTCATTGTCGGCTCCGCGGTAGCCTTGTTGCTCGTGGTTGTGCGTGAGCCGCTGGTAACCTATGGCCTCGCCGTGCCGGAGCCCTGGCGGGCCGACGCGAGCGTCGCCCTCGTCTGGCTGGCCCTCGGTCTCCTGCCCACTCTCATCGCCGGCGCACTGGGCGCGACGCTGGATGGGTTCCAGCGCATGGAATGGACAAACCTGGCATTGGTGGCAGGCCGTGCTACCTACGCCGTGGGCGCGTTGGTGGCCGTGTTGAGCGGAAACGGCCTGCGAGGCTTGGCGATAGCCCTGGCCTGCGCCGCCTTCTGCCAACTGGCCGTTGCCGCGGTGGGCCTATGGGTGTCGCATAAAAACTGTCTGCCCTTCAAGCAAGGGGAGGGAAGGTGGGGGCTCGCGGGGCTAGTTCATCCGTCCCTGGTAGCCGCGCGTTCCCTGCTCTTCTACGGGCTCCCTATTCTGGTGAGCGCGGTAGTGGGCCTGGCCTACGTGCCCTGGAGCAAGCTGGTGTTGGCGCGGGCCGCGCCGGTAGAGATGGTCGGCTATTATGAAGTTGCTTCCACTTTCGCTATGCAGGTTTTCTTCCTGTCCTGGGCCCTGGCGATGGCCGCTTTCCCCGCGCTGGCGCAAGCATGGAAAATGAGCGATCACGACCACACTCGTTGGCTTTATAGCCGCGCGAACCGCTGGGGGGCGCTGGCAGTCTTCCCTGCTGGCATTGCCCTCGTCGTCGTGGCCGCTCCGCTCTTGCGGGCCTGGCTGGGCCTGGGCACAACCGACGCCGTGCGTGCGCTGCAACTGGTCGCCGCCGGTTGGACACTGGTGGCTATGGCCGCACCATCAGCGGTCACCTTACAGGCTATCGGGCGACCGGGCCATACGCTGTACGCGGTCCTGGTGAACGGCCTGACCAGCGCGATCCTCTGTCTCATCCTGGCTCCGCGCTACAAACTCGTGGGCGTGGCTGCCGCCAACCTGGCTTCTGCCGTCGCCAGTTCGCTCTTGATGATCTGGCTTTGCCGCCGTGCGCTAGGCCTTCCCGCTTTGCCTGGGGCCGCGACTTTCCTGCGACCTGCTGCGTCTGCCTTATGGACGCCTGTGGTGCCGGCCTTGCTGCTGACTCTGGCGAGCATCGCGATTGCGCGCCAACCCTCGCCGTCGCTGGTCGCCTTGTTCCTGGCAGGGGGGGGCTATGCTGTCCTTTACGCCGTCTGCTGTTTCGCCTGGGGCCCTTTGGCGGAAGAAGAACGAAGTTGGCTGCGAAGACATCTCCTCCCCCTCCCCTTTGGAGAGAGGCCGGGGTGAGGGGAGAGCGTTGATAACCATTTACCTTCGCTCCCTCAGACAGAGGTAAGGTTTCTGTGAGCAGCCTATCAGGACAGCAAGAACATCCCCACCTTTCCATCATCATCGTCAACTGGAACGTTCTTCCGCGCCTGCGCGCGTGCCTGGCCTCCATCTATCGGGAGACGACAGGAGCAGACGCGCTCCGCGTTGAGACGATTGTGGTGGATAATGCCTCTGCCACGAGCCCGGTTGAGGCACTAGGCAGGGAATTCCCTCAGGTGCACGTGATCGCCAACAGTCAGAACCTCGGCTTTGCCCGTGCCTGCAACCAGGGGCTGGCCCAGGCGCGAGGACGCTATCTTTTTCTTCTCAACCCCGATACCGAGGTACAGCCCGGCGCGTTGATGCGGCTCGTCACCTGTCTGGATTCTCACCCGCGCGCCGGAGCCGTCGGCCCGCTGATCCGCACACCCTCCGGCCAGGTGGACTACCTGGGCGGGCGGCGCTTCCCGACGCCCTGGAGCCAGACGTTGGATTGGGCGGGCATCACGCGGCGATGGCCGCGCCTGGCATCTCACCTGATCCCGACGTGGGATCACCGGAGCAGCCGTATAGTAGAGTGCCTTTCCGGTGCGGCCTTGCTGCTGCGCCGCGAGGCGTTGGCCGAGGTGGGGCTGTTAGATCCTGCCTATTACCTCTACGGCGAAGACGTGGACATCTGCTTCCGCATGGCGCAGGCGGGTTGGGAACTCCACTACTGCGCCGAGGCCGAGATCGTGCATTGGGGCGGAGAGTCCAGCGGGCAGATCAAACCCGAAGCCGCGCTCCTGGCGCAGCGCGGGAACGAACTCTTCTTCCGCAAACATTACGGCCTGCGGGCGGTGCTGTTGCACCGAGCGCTCATCTTCTTCATTGCTGCCGTCAAAGCCATCTTGTTCGCCGGGGCCGGCCTCGTGCAGCCGCTAGCCACACGCCGCTCCCGCCTGTGGCGAGAGGCCCGCACCCACGCCCTCATGGTGCGTTGGGCGCTGGCGGGATAATCGCCTATAGTCTATGTTAGGAGAAGACTCCATGAGCCAACAAGCACGTGTCGCGCAATCAGTTCCGCGTATAGAGTATCTGCGCGTCAAGAACTACCGCGCTCTTAACGACCTGGAACTGAAGGACATTTCCCCGCTGACTGTGTTCCTTGGTCCCAACGCAAGCGGAAAATCTACCATTTTTGACGTTTTCGCTTTTCTGTCAGAATGCTTCTCCGTCGGATTACGCAAGGCCTGGGACCGGCGCGGTAGATTTAAGGAACTCCGCACCCGCGGGGCCGATGGGCCGATTGTGTTTGAACTGAAGTATCGCGAGAAGCCAAAGTCGCCGATCATCGCCTACCATCTCTCAATAGATGAGGACCCAAAGGGACCGTATGTGGCAGAGGAATGGTTGCACTGGCGACGGCATTCGTATGGTAAGCCTTTCCAGTTCCTGGATTTCCAGCAAGGCGCAGGGCGGGTGGTTAGCGGCGAGATGCCCGATGAAGAAGATGACCGTATTGACGAGAAATTAGATTCGCGCGAGATGCTTGCCGTCAATACCCTGGGCCAGTTTGCCCGCCACCCACGGGTCAGTGCCCTGCGCCGTTTCATCACCAGCTGGTATCTATCGTACCTCACAGCAGAGAGCACACGCGGAGTACCCGAGGCAGGGCCGCAAGAGCGACTGTCGGCCACTGGCGATAATCTGCCCAACGTGATTCAGTCTCTGAAGGAACAACGACCGGAGCGCTTAAAGCAAATCCTCTCAATCTTGTCCAGCCGCGTACCGCGGCTGGAGAAGGTAGATGCGGATCTCATGGCAGATGGTAGGCTCCTGCTACAGATCAAGGACGCACCGTTTGAGCAACCCATCTTAGCAAAATTCGCCTCCGACGGAACTCTCAAGATGCTGGCCTATTTAACCGTCCTTTACGATCCAGACCCTCCGCAACTGGTCGGTATTGAAGAGCCAGAAAACCACCTGCATCCCCGACTCTTGCCGGTATTGGCAGAAGAGTGCCGGATCGCCTCAAATAGGACGCAACTCATGGTCACCACCCACTCACCATTCTTTGTCAATGGCCTGCGTCCTAAGGAGGTGTGGGTGCTTTACCGCGATGAAAAAGGGTTCACCCAGGCCCGGCGCGCTGCCGATATACAAGGTATTAACGAATTCATGGCAGAGGGTGCCAAACTCGGACATCTGTGGATGGAGGGATATTTCAGGGTAGGTGATCCATTTACGGACTCCGGCCCACCTAGAGACTCCGGCAGTTCCTAACTGAAAAGTAACTACAGAGGTAAGCCACATGCACTTTGAATTCCTAGTAGAGGAAGAATCGGCTGAGGCTGCCCTCAACATCCTGGTGCCCAAGATTGTAGGAGCGGGTATTACCTTCAAGATTCATACCTTTCAAGGTAAGCCTGACTTACTCAAAAATCTTCCAGCGCGCTTAAAAGGGTACCGCCTTTGGCTACCCGATGACTGGCGGATCATTGTCCTTATAGACAAGGATCAAAGGGAGTGTATGGAACTGAAGATGGAATTGGAACGGGTGGCCCGGGAGGCGAGATTGGTGACTCGGTCGGCTGCCCAAGGAGATGACAGATTTCAAGTTCTGAACCGTTTGGCTATTGAAGAACTGGAGGCCTGGTTCTTTGGAGACGTGGAGGCGATTGCGACAGCATACCC
>JADYZS010000087.1 GCA_020853075.1 Anaerolineae bacterium
ATTCACCGACCAGGACATCACCAGGGCAACTCAACTCATACGTCGCGTCTTGCCCCATGTCAGCGATTGCGACGGCCTCTCCATCATGGTGGAGCGACTGCCTACCGAGAAGGTACAGAGGATTCTAGATACCCGCGAGCGCTCCAATGCCGCAGGACTGAACCTCCTCCAGTGGGCCGGTCAGGTGCGCGGTCGCCCGGTCGTGACGCCGAATTAGGCGATCTGGGTCCGGCGCAGAGGCGGTTGCAGTGTAGGGGCGGGCCTACGTGTCCGTCTGGTCTTGGGCGGCCATGTAAAGCCACCCTTACAATCTTCATCGCCCGACGAAACCCATTCGTGGTTGATCTCCGCGAGTTAAGAACTCCGGAGGAGTAATGGCTCGGTCTAGGAATAGATAAAGGGGATAACTAATGAGTCACTATCGTGAGCACATCGTCCACGCGAACAAGCAATACGCCGAGAAGTTTGATCGTAGCAGACTGGCAATGCCACCGGACAAGAAACTGGCTATCGTGGCCTGCATGGATGCCCGTCTGACGGTGGAAGAGGCATTGGGGCTAAAGACAGGAGACGCCCACATTATCCGCAATGCCGGAGGTGTCGTCACCGACGACGCGCTGCGCTCCCTCATCATCTCCCAGCGTCTCCTGGGGACGCGCGAGATCCTGGTCATCAACCACACCGATTGTGGGATGCTGACCTTCAAGGACGAAGAGCTGCGCAAGCGGCTAAAGAAGGAGACTGGCACGGATTGTAGCCACCTATCCTTCCATGCTTTCTCTGACCCGGAAGAGAACGTGCGGGCGCAGGTGAAGAAGATCAAGGACTCGTCCCTCATCCTGAAGGATGTGGCGGTTCATGGCTTGATCTATCACGTGGAGAGTGGGCGACTGCAGGAAGTGGTGTAGGCAACTAACCTCTCTTCTCCCCCGTCACCCCCTCCTCTCCTGTACTCATGCGGGCTTCCCACCGCCCGAATCGGGGAGAGAAGGGGGCCGGGGGGGTGGAGAGAGGTTATGGAGAGGAGGATCGTGTGAGGATCAGCAAAGAGCGACTGGTAGCCGAGGCCAGAGCCCAGGTGCGTGAGATCGGGCCGCAGGAACTGTGGGAGCAGTTGGCGCGCGGCGACCACCCTATCCTGGTGGACATACGCGAGCAGGATGAGTACGTCCAGGGCTACATCGCGGGCGCGCTCCATATCCCGCGCGGGTTCCTTGAGTTGCGTATTGAGGATGCTACGTCCGACCGCGACAGGGCGATCATCCTCTATTGCGCGGGCGGCGTGCGCTCGGCCCTGGCAGCGAAATCGCTGCGCGAGATGGGCTATACGCAGGTCGCTCACCTGGCTCCCGGCTTCAACGGCTGGAAGAATGCCGGACTTCCCTTCGCCATCCCCACCATCCTCAACCAGGAGCAGCGCACCCGCTATAGCCGCCACCTCATCATCCCGGAGATCGGCGAGCGGGGGCAGATCAAACTGCTGGAGAGCAAGGCGCTCCTCATCGGTGCAGGGGGGCTCGGCTCGCCAGCCGCGCTCTACCTGGCCGCAGCAGGCGTGGGGACCCTCGGCATCGTTGATTTTGACGCGGTGGACCTTTCTAACCTGCAACGGCAAATCCTGCACCGCAACGAGGACATCGGGAGGCCCAAAGTAGAATCGGCAGCCGATACGCTGCGCAGCATCAACCCGGACGTAAGGGTGGTGGGCCATCAGGTCCTTCTGGACTCCAGCAACGCCCTGGACATCATCAGGCAATACGACGTGGTGCTCAACGGGTCTGATAACTTCCCCACCCGCTACCTGGTGAACGATGCCTGCGCGCTTCTGGGCAAACCGCTGATAGACGCGAGCATGTTCATCTTTGAAGGCAACGTGACAGTCTTTGACCCGGCCCACGGCGGCCCTTGCTACCGCTGTCTCTACCCAGACCCGCCACCTCCAGGTGAGGTGCCGAGTTGTGCCGAGGCAGGGGTGCTGGGCGTGCTGCCGGGCATCGCCGGCTCGTTGCAAGCGGTGGAGGCTATCAAAGTCTTGCTGGGGATCGGTGAGCCGCTGGTGGGCCGCCTGCTGATATTTGATGCGTTAAGCATGACCTTCCGCGAGTTGAAGGTGCGCAAGGACCCCGCCTGCCCCGTCTGCGGCGAGAACCCGACGATTCATCAGTTGATTGACTACGATCAGTTTTGCGGACTGCCCGCCCGTAACGGGCACGAGGCGGTGGCGGTGAGTTAGGAGGATTATCGCGATGAGCCTACCAAAGACGATAGAGCGAGCAGCATCGCAGGCTGTGTGGAGCGTGGGCGACGAAGCCACAGACATCCTGGCGAGCATCGGCAATACGCCCTTGCTGCGGCTGCGCTGCGCCAGCATGAGACTCCCCCCTGGCGTGCGAATCCTCGGCAAAGCCGAATGGTTCAACCCCGGGGGATCGGTCAAAGACCGGCCCGCCTTGCGCATGGTGCAAGAGGCCGAAAGGTCGGGTGCGCTGCGGCGCGGTAAGGTTATCATAGATTCAACCTCCGGCAACACAGGCGTCGCGCTGGCGATGATCGGCGCGGCCAAAGGCTATCCCGTGGAATTGGTGATGCCTGCCAATGTCAGCGAGGAACGGAAGCGTATCGCCCGCGCCTATGGGGCGACGCTGATCTTGAGCGATCCTCTGGAGGGGTCAGACGGTGCGATCCGTGAGGTGCAACGGCGCGTGGCCGCCGTGCCGGAACGCTATTTCTTCGTGGATCAGTACAACAATCCGGCGAACTGGCAGGCCCACTTTGACACGACCGGCGCGGAAATTTGGCAGCAGACCGGCGGGCAGATCACCCACCTGGTGGCAGGCCTGGGAACCAGCGGCACCCTGATGGGAACAGGGCGACGGCTCAAGGTCTATAATCCGGCAGTGCAGGTCGTGGCTGTGCAGCCCCCCGACGGGTTCCAGGTCATTGAGGGGCTGAAGCATATGGCAACTGCCATCGTCCCCGGCATCTACGACCCCGCCTTCCCCGACGTACAAGTCACCGCGATGGCGGAGGAGACGTGGGAGATGACACAACGCCTGGCGCGTGAAGAAGGCATTTTTGTCGGCTTCTCGGCGGGCGCGGCACTTCATGCGGCGTGCCAGATCGCCCGTGATCTGCGGGAAGCCGTGATCGTGGCTATCCTGCCTGACAGCGGCAGCCGCTATCTCAGTCTGGATATCTGGAAATAACAGGGAGGAAAACCGTGGCGCTAGCGACTCGTGTGGATCAGACATCTATCCGTTTCAACCAAGCAGCCATTATCTCGCTCTTGTTGGTTGCCTTCATCGTGCAATGGCCCTGGTTGATCGCTTTCGTCGGCCTGGTCATGCTGGTAGGAACAATCTGGCCCGGCGCCGGACTCTTCAAACTGGCATACCAGCGGGTGCTGCGGCCCGCGCGCCTTCTGAAACCAGCCGTGATCCCGGACAACCCCAACGCTCACCTCTTTGCCCAGGGAGTTGGCGCCATCGTCCTGGCAGCATCCTTTGTCAGCCTTCTTGGCGGCCTGGCCCCGATAGGATGGGCGTTGGCCTGGGTCGTCATCATCCTGGCCGCGATCAACCTGTTCCTGGGTTTCTGCCTGGGATGCTTTATTTATTACCAATTGGGCCGGCTCGGCCTCACGGTGGGCCTGCCGACCTGGAGGTAAGATGCTGGAACGAACCCTGGTCGCTTTGGCTATCATTGTCCTCGTGTTGCTGGCACGGTATGGTATCCGCCGGCTACAAAGGCGGGCCCAGCAGCAGGTCTGGAACCCTGCGCTCGTGGCATCCTTGAGAGCACTGGGGCTGCAAGATGGTCCGGCAGTCGTCGCCTTCTCCACGCCAGAGTGTGCTCAGTGCCAACTGCTACAGAAGCCTGCCCTGAACGAGTTGCAGGCGTTGCTTCCCGGCGTGCAGATATTGCAGGTGGATGCCACCGAGCATCCTGAAGTGGCCACGTCCTTCAGTGTCATTACCGTACCAACAACGGTGGTATTGGATCGGCAGCAGCGGCCTATGGCAACCAACAACGGCTACGCTCCGGCGGCCCGGTTATACCAGCAACTTGACCGGGTCATGCCAGCACCAGAAAAGCAGGCGCTGGTGCTACAGAACTGAGATATTATCATCATAGACGGCGGCACAACATGACAGAGATTACCACGGAAGTCAAGGAGACAAGAACCCCCATGGCTGGCATCGCCAACGACATAATAGAACTGGTAGGGAATACTCCCCTCGTGCGCCTCAACCGGGTGACGGACGGCGCGGTCGCCACCGTCGCGGCCAAGTTAGAGTTCTACAACCCCGCGTCCAGCGTGAAGGACCGTATCGGCGTGAGCATGATTGACGCGGCAGAGAGGGCAGGGCACATCAAGAAGGACACCGTTATCGTAGAGCCGACGAGCGGCAACACAGGCATCGCGCTGGCCTTCGTCTGCGCCGCGCGTGGCTACAAGTTGATTCTCACCATGCCGGAGACGATGAGCCTGGAGCGGCGCGCCATCTTGCGGGCCTACGGAGCCGAACTCGTCCTGACGCCCGGCCCCTTAGGCATGAAAGGGGCCATCGCTAAAGCAGAGGAGATCGCG
>JADYZS010000088.1 GCA_020853075.1 Anaerolineae bacterium
GAGTCACATCCAGGAGTGGCTGGCCTCGGCTCGCCTGGAGCCGCACGATCCCCTCTTAGGGCTGGACGAACTGGCCGTGATGCCGCGCCTCTGGCTGAACCCCTGGCTATTCCTCCAGGCGGGTATCGCCGATCTGGGGCGGGTGGACCCGGTGAATCTGGTCTTCGTCTATCTCCCTCCCTGGCTCGCTCTCATTTCTTTGGCCTCTTTTTACGGCCTGGCACGGGAACTTCTCCCGCGCAGGGCCGCGTTCTTCGCCATCTTCCTGCAGATCCTCTTATATGCCTCTTCCTTGCAGACTCACGAAGGGCCCGGTCGCGCCTTCTTCGCCCGTATGGACCAGGACAAGATGCTGATGTGGCTCGTCTTGTTGCCGCTGGCCCTGCGCTACGGTCTGCGCTATCTGGACAAGGGCACACGCCCCGACTTTCTTCTCTACGCGCTGATGGCCGTCGTCGCGACGGTAGTCCATTCTCTGGGCCTGGTGCTGGTAGGGCTTTTCGCGGGGAGCATGGTGATGGTGGAGTCTGTTTGTAGGCCATCCACTAATAAAGGACACGAATACACGAATGTCTTGCAGCCGATTCGTGTATTCGTGTATGCCATTCGTGGACGGCTGGCCTCATCATCCTTTGCTCTCGCGCTCCTGGTTCCGCCTCTCCTCCTGGGTCCCTACGTCTTTTACCTGCGCCTGGCCGAGCGTTCCGTCCCCTTTGACGTTGTCGGTTCGGGGCCGACCCTGGACTTTCGCCTGGCGCTCTCTGCCGACCGGCTCCTGATCCTGCAGAACGGCTGGTATCTCGCACACCCGGCCTTGTTGCGCAACGGCTTCATCCTGGCAGGTCTTGTCCTCGCGCTATGGGCTGTGCGCGATCTCACCCTGAGTCTAGCCGCGCGCTTTCTCTTCGCCACGACCTTTGTCCCCCTGGCCCTCGTCTATAACCCTCTCACCGCGCCTATCTTGGGACGCGTCATCTCGCCCTGGCTTCTCTGGCGCATCACCTGGCTGCCGCCCTTCATGCTGGCCGCTGCCTACATGGTCTGGCGGGCGCGCCTGGTTCCGCGCCTTGCCCTGGTCGCCGGGCTCGTGATTGCGTTCTTTATGTCCGACCCTGGCTCATCTTACACGCTTTGGAAGGGGGGGAACATCTGGCTGCCGCCCCTTGACCGTGCCTTCTTAACGGCAGCCCGGCTCTACGTGACCGATGACGACGTGGTGCTGGCCCCGGTACGGTTGAATTGGCTCATCCCGGCGTTGCTCCCCCGCGCGCGGGTGATAGAGTTTCGCGGCTCGCCCCAGATGCCGGGCCGCCGCGCCGACGTGGACGCCTTCTATGCCCAAGAGGAGTTGCAGGGGGCACAACTGGCTGTCCTACGGCGCTATGGGGTAGGTTACGTCATCTTACCGGCGCGTGGCTCTCTCGCATTCGGCGCGGCGCATCTCCCTTCCCTCTTGCGTCCTCTCTACCAGGACGCCACCTGGACGCTCTATGCCGTGCCCCCACTGGGCGCGCAGGGAGACCCGGCCACCGAGCGGGCGATCCTCTCCGACCTGGTATTCTGGACGCAGGACGCCGGGCGCGCCCTGGTGATCTATGGTCAGGCGTTGGGGTTCACGGTGGACGCGCGGGCGGCGAACCTTGCTCACGCAGAGATATTGCGAGCGCAGGGAGACCTTGAGGGCGCTCTCGCCGCGTACCAGGCGATGGTTGAGGCCGCGCGCGCGGCGGGCGATGCGGGCGCGCTGGCCGAGGCGACCGCGCGTGCGACGGAGTTGGCCGCCGACCGGCAAAGTCTGGCGGACGCCGGCATGTGGGATAATGGAGTGAATCCCCGCGCGGCGCGCCTGGCCCAGGGATACTGGCAACGGGCAGAGGCAGCGGCTCAGGCACAGCGCACGGGCGACGCGCAGGCGGCCATGAACCTGGCGGCGCGCGCGACCGTCGCCGCGCGCGAGGCGTTTCGGCAACGCTGGCAATCATTGCGAGGGGAAGGAGAGACCGGCGCGGCCCAGGCGATGGCACAGCAGATCATCGCCTTTGAAGAACAGGTGGAGAATTGGCGTGCAGCGGTGGCTCAGGCTGCCCTGCAGCACGACTCGCTTCACCCCGTCACCAGCCCGGCGCAGGCCGTCGCCATCCTGGCCGGGGAACTGGCGCGCTCCCCGTCGCCGTATCGCGAGATGGGCGACTATCTGGCCGGTCGGGGCGAATGGGCCGAGGCGGTGGAATATTACGACCGCGCGCTGGCCCGCACGCCGGAGAATATGGCGCTATGGGCTGCCCTCGCCCGCGCCGCCGACAGCTGGCTGGATA
Organism: Anaerolineae bacterium; assembly: GCA_020853075.1. Lineage (GTDB taxonomy): Bacteria > Chloroflexota > Anaerolineae > JADYZS01 > JADYZS01 > JADYZS01. The sequence goes on from JADYZS010000088.1 coordinate 2,316, forward strand.
GCACAGCCCCGCCCTCGTGGGTTCGCAACGAAGTGACTGCCGCGGCCTTCCCGCAGACGGTGGTTCTGGAGGCGGGCGCAACCTACCTCTATGCAGCCACCGTCCGGAGCACCGAAGGCAGTGCAACGAGCGCAGTTCTGCGTTGGGAATACCTGCTAGACGGCGAGGCGGTGCCGGGGGACGAACAACCCTTCCTGGACGTCACGGAGCCAACGCGTTACGAGACCATCTTCACCGTGCCCGCAGAGGCGATAACCGTAATCATCTCTCCGCTTATCCTGAACGGTGATAGCCAGGCGCAGATAGAAGATGTGCGCCTGGTGCGGCTCCCGCTGCGCGCGCGGGTTCCTATCGGCCCGCACCCTTACATTCGTCTGGGAGATATGCGGCTGGCGCGTGGCGATGCTCCCGCCGCGGCCCTGGCCTACGCGCGCGCGTTGGCAGCAGAGCCAGCAAACGACGACGCTCTCCGTGGTCTGGATCGCGCTCTCTCTCAGGTTAAGCCATCCGGTTTGGCTGTGCCTGCGATGGCTGCGGTGCGGCAGTCGTTGGCGTCCGTGTTGGACTTCTGGGCCGCGTCCCTGCGCGCGGCCCCGGAGGATAAGAACGCGCGCCGGGCGTTGGCCCTTGCCGCCGACCTCTATCTGGATGTGGGGGGGACGCTGGCGGGATCCAACCTCATCACCTCGCCGGGCTTTGCGGGGCGCGGCTGGCAGGTCTATAACCCCGACCGCGTCGCCCGCTACGGGGTGGCATCGCCTACCTCGCCCTCGCCGGAGCGCGGCGGGTTCATCACGTCGGACCTGCCCGGCTATCACGGTGGCTATTACCAGTACCGGCGGGTGGAGGGGGGCGCGACCTACCTGTTCGCCTTCAGCCTGCGCACCGAGGAGACAAAGGGCCTCACGGTGAAGGTGGGGAATTGGGACTATCTCCTCGGCGCGGCCGGCGAGCCGGGGGGCGGGCGCGTCGGCGTCACGGCCGGCCCCACGCTGACCGGCTCTACCCCCTGGACGCGCTACCGTTTCCTGGCGCAGATCCCAGCAGGTGTGCAGAACGTCAGTTTCTACCCGGTCGTCTTCTTCCACGCGGGGCGCATCTGGCTGGATGATGTGCGCGTCGTCAAGTTACCGGGACGAAGGGATGTGCTTCCAGCGCCCTAAAGATGGGCTTGTGGGTTGCCTCTCGGAAAGCTGCTACCATCGTAGCACGTAGTCAATCAGCGGGCGATAGATTGAGTTATCCACGTGCCCCCCATACCACGTCTCATAAGTACTATCAGCAAGGTGGTCCTCTATCTGTTGCGCTTCCTGAAGTAGCGTCCACAGGTTGTGGGTGGCCCGGTGACAAAACCCTTGCATCTTGTTGGCTCCCAACCCCTCCATCCCCCATCGTTGGCACGCCGGACATTCGCAGGCAGATAGGATTCGCCTATCGTCCTCATCCGGTTCTCGCCCGCGCCAGCTGCCCAAATTGGCAACCATCCGCTCACCCCTGCCCGGTAACTGGACGATTCCCCGTGCCGCACGGTTGCGCCAGCCTGAGGAATCCACCGAGTCCACCCGCAACAGCGCGGCCAGGTGGAGGGTGGCTGTCCCGCCGATACCAAAAATGTGCAGCCGTTTGCCAGCGAATTCCTGCCGAACCTGACGTACACCGTCTAACACCTTGCTATACGACATGGCCTTGGGGGCGCGCAACAGGTTCGGCACAATCCCGCCCAGGGCCACGGCTTGCTTGTTTTGCAGCCGGTCATTGGCCTTGAACTGGCGCACGTATTCGTCCAGGTGCCGGCAGACGTGAATCACAGGCACGTAGCCATCAGATAAGTAGGTTCGGCTAACGTCCATTGTGCGGCGCAGGCAATCAAGTTGCTCTGCGTCGCTCATCTGGGGCGTGGGGATGTAATCTTGAGGGACGGTGTACCAATCTGGGTTTGCCTTGCGGACAAAGTCCTCATATTCCTGGCGGGGGACTTCACCGCTTTTGCCGAGGAAGTAGAAGGAGCCGTTATCAAGGTAAATAGACACGTGCCCTGGCAGGCCCAGGAAAGCGCGCAAGCCCAATTCCATCGCTCTACGCCGCTGGGTAGGCATCCGGTCAAAGTCGGCGTAGGAGACCATCACAGCCCGCAGGCCGGGCAAGTAATAAGGAGAGGTAGCATCCCATACCCGTGGCTTCAGGCTTTTGAGGGTGAGGCCGGCGACTACGAGCACGGGCTACCTCCTCGCCGCGTTAGTCAGGCTGGCTTGAATCTCCTCAAGCGATTCAAAGGCATCCCGTTCCTCACGCTCACCCTTTGACTCTGGTGGTTTCATTCTCACTAACACAGGGAAGTTGATGAGCTGACCGGACAGAATGGCTTCACCTACATCCAGATCAGGAAGTATCCGGGCTTCATCCTCACCTAAAGTCTCAATGACCCGCCGCACATAATTCTGGTCCGCAGGATTGACCATGCGCATGATGATGTAGGAGTTACATTGGGAAAGAGTTGTTTCGTCCAGGCGCGATGGGCGCTGGCTGATGAGGATCAGCCCTACGCCGAATTTGCGCCCTTCCTGGGCGATTTGCCTGGTTGTTGTGATGGAGCGCTGCTCAGCAGCCATTTCGGCCCTGGCTGGGGCAAAGTTATGTGCTTCTTCTAGCAGGAACAAAACAGGTAACCTGAGGTTATCAGAGACGCGCGCGGTGAATATCTCATCAGCAACCAGACTGTAGATAGTGGCCTGGAAATCGCCTGTGTAGCCAGCAAGAGCCACAACGCTGATCCCGCCATATCTGACCAGTTGAGTGCGATCAAGGGGAAGGGGTTCGCTGGCTTGTGCGACCCTTTTGCTGATCTCCTCCATTTGCCTTAGCCGTTTTGCAGCGACGCGCAGGTTGTTAGGTAGCCCTTCTAACCAGCCAGCGACCTGTCTTTTGATCCTGAGCTGCTCCCTGCCACTCCATTCGACAATTTGATTGAGTGCATCTCCGTCTTCCCTTCCGCCTGCCTGGACGACAGCCTGCACAAAATCTGCAAGGAAGAACAGGTTGGGCTTCAAGCCATAGTAGGCGATTTTCTCGTTTCCGAGATAATTACTGAGCCAATTGGTGCGCTTTTTCAGTTCTTCTGGCGCTCCCGAAATGAAGGCATTTGCACCCTGAAAAAAGTCATCAAACATACTACGGTGTGTGTTAGCCAAGTTCCATCCCAACCCTTCCACAACAGCGACAACTGTTTCTGGTGCTTGCTCAAAGACAGGAAACTGAGCATAGTACCGACGCACTCGCTCTTTTAGACTCGGCACATTCGCCAGCCCCGTGTAGTCTCCGTGGGGGTCAAAGATGACAATGGGGTAGTTCTTCGCTGCCAGTTGCTCAATGATGCGCCGCGCTGCCCAGCTCTTGCCCGCCCCCGTCATAGCCAGGATAGCCAGATGGCGGGTCACGATGGCGTGACCATCTACTTTCACGTCCACTTCGGGCCGGTTAGAAAGAGTCGCAATGTCCAGACCGCGTTTTTCCTTCTGTTGCAATTCTCCCAGGACGACGCGGGCGATGTCCTTTGAGTCAGGACGGTAGGCACTGGAGGCCGGCTGGGGTGGATAACGCACGTGATCCAGTTTGCCTTTGGCACTACCGGCCAGCGGTTCGGCGCCCAGGACCTGGCAGACCGCCGTCACCATCTCCCGACTCAATGAGAGCACTGTCTCAAAGGGATCGGTATGCGTAGCGGCCAATTCGTGCCCGGCCTCCGCCGGGAAGAGGGGGTTCAACCTCTCAATACGTTGCACCTTGGCCCAGACACGGATTTTCTCAGGCGCGGTGTTGTCTTCGGGGCGGCGTAACTCAGCATCTACGGCGATGATGTCTTGCTCACGGATCGTTTCGTGTGCCACAGCCAACCGAAACTCTTGGCTGGTGCTCTGACCTACCAGTGTACCGACGTATCGTTTGCTCTTCTGCTGGTCTGGGGTTGTTGCCATAGATCTCCCCTTCTCTTCAGGTTTTGGGACGAAATAGCCAGTCTCTGTGGGTCATGTAGATTGCTTGAACCAGGACGCGACGCATCTCTGCGTCGCTGATTTCGCCTCGTTGCAAACTAACGCCCAAGTGATATTGGATCAATTTGCTATAAGCGTCGGTCAGCCAGGCAGGGACGTGGGCGTACTTGTCGGCGATATCCAGGCCCACCGGGAAGCCATAGCCAGGGAGCAACCGCGCGTACAAGTAGGTTCTACGGGCGGCTTCCACGATCTGCTCCGGGCCTAACTCGCTGAATACTTCAACCCGCACCGGCTCGGTGGTTTCGGAAACGTGGACGTAACAGCCACAAATGCGGGGAAAGCCGATCTTCCCCGGCTTCAAAGGCGCGAAATCCACGATCCCTGTACGAGCCTCACCTGGTAGAGAGACGTTTCCCTGGCTCAGACCATCATACTTGCCTATTTCCCATGGCTCGGAAAATTCCCCCGGCTGGAGCAGCATGGAGAGGAGGAGGGTGTCGGTGTATCCTAGCCGGTCTAGCAATGCTTTAGGCGATGTGAGGTCAGAGCGACCGTACATCTGGTTAAAGTAGTCGGCATTCCCTTTAACCCGCAATCCCCGAAAGACCCGTTCCAACAGCACCTTTTCGCTGAACTCCCGCAATTCCCCGCGTTCCACCACACCCGCGATGATCGGTACAGGTTTGCGTTGGTGTGCTTCCCGAATCAGTCGCCGGTATAGGTAAGCGATCCAGGACAGAGGTTCAAACACCCGACGTTTTACCCACTCGTCGGCGGATTCAGGAACCATCCGAGGATAGATGTCCAGCTGCGCCTCATGCAGAAAATCTTCTTTGAGTTGGCGGCCCAGCTCAGCAACAGGTTGATATTGGTGCAGAAAGAGATCAATATCCCGCTCGCTGAAGGGAGTGTGTCCGGCGTAACCACCCATTAGATAGACCAGAGGGCCGTGAAACATCAGGACGCGAAGATCTGGCGTCCGCTCCAAAGCCGATAGACCGCCAAGAAGTTCGGCGGTGATACGCACAATGTCGGGAAAGTCCTTGCGCTCCTTATTCCCACCTTCCAGGTCGCCCAGGATCACAGGGTAATAGCCAAATCGCTCTCGTTCGGCCAAACGGCGCTCGCCTGTGCGCACACAATACGAGCCGACGCGCAGAAGGATAGGTGCCTGGCTTGAGATCTGGACTCGCCCAACGCCACCGTCTATAAACGTCACGACCTCGCCCTGGAAGGTAGCCCAATCGGCGCCATCGATCTTGCAGACAGTTAAGGGCGGATCAGAGCGTTTGCCCTGACTTGCTGCTTGCATTGCCTTACGCAGTGCTGTCACGAAATGTGTAGTGTTCTTAAAATAGTTGTTGCGCAGGCTTTCGGCCACAGCCAGGGCGTTTTCTGCCAACTTCACAAATAGATGAGGCTGGCGTTGTAAATCTTCGCGCACTCCATCTTCTGTCAACCGTCGTTCCTGGGCGTTCTCCTGGTTCATGTGCGCATCACCTGGAGGCCTAATTGCGCCAGCGCCCGTCTGGCATCGGCTGCATGAAAAGCACTCACAGGTAACCCTGTCAACTGGCTGACCAGCCATTTAGGTGCTACAGGTTGCCCATCTATCATCACGCACCATGACCCGTAACGGCTTGGGTCGCCGCGGCCCTCAGCCAGTGCCAGCCGAGCCAGATTCAATACTTGCTCCGGTGTCATGGCTAATTCTACTCCACGGATGCGCACACATCCTCGCCGGGCAGTAGCAACCAGGCTCGCCGGAGGGCTGCCGTATAACCATTCGTATAATCCGGTCTGCATTTTGCCCATCGTGCCTGTGCAGACTTCTGCCCTTGTTTCCGGCGAGATCAGGTCTTCGTACCCCGCTAATGCCCGACGGTAATCTGCTCCCATACAAATAAGGAGCATCTCATAACGGTTGATTGTGAAGATATGGCGCAGCGCGGCGAGCACGTCCGGCTGCAATTCCTGCGCCCGCTGGCGTGTCATTCGCCGCTCGTAGAGAGGGAGCGGATAATTGCTAGAGACTAACCCGAACTCGGCTGATAGGATATATACATCAGGAGGATCAGATGGGCGCTCATCCCCGTAGCGCCGCAGCACCCGAAAGAGGGGGCCATCGTACCTCTTAATGGCTGGCACCAACCCTTCCGTACCAACTTTCTTCGCAGAACAACCCAGGATCAAGCAGCGTCTCATTTCGCCGTCCGCATCATTCCGATAGGGCGATGGGATTGAAGTTCGTATCGTAGTCGTACGTGTCTCTTCCCTCTTGCCGTTTCAGAAAGTTGACCGCCGCATAGGTCAGCGGCGTCGCCACGGCCTCGTAGAGCGACTTTGCCAACCACTGGGTGACGATGGCCGAGATGAGCCCATTGAAGGGGATGGTTCCCATAAATGCCAGCGTGATAAACACCAATGAGTCAACGCCCTGCCCGACCACCGTGGAGCCGATAGTGCGAGTCCACAGCCAGCGCCCCTGGGTGGCAATTTTCATCTTGGCTAGAACAAAAGAGTTGGCAAACTCTCCCACAAGGTAGGCCAAGAATGAAGCAACCAGAAGCCGGGGAGTGTAGCCCAAGATCCGTTCGTAGGCCGCCTGACCGTCCCAAAACCCAGCCGCGGGTAAGATGCCACCGATCCAAATGGCAATCACGGCAATCAGGTTGCAGACGAAGCCCAACCAGATGACCTGCCGCGCCTGCCGGTATCCATAGACCTCGGTCAGAACGTCGCCAAAGATGTAACTGATCGGAAAGATGATGATAGCCGCGGGCAACACGAGGCCAAACACATTGACCAGCTTGACGGCAGTGATGTTGGCCGTGACCAGACAGGTGATGAAGACCGCGGTGATGAGAACAAACCACGGGGAGTAGCGCAAAGTGGACTTGGAAGATTGATATTGTCGCATCATCCGCGCCCTTCCATGATGAGGATACCCAGCACAGCCCCGAAGGAGTATCTGGCTGGATGAATCTCAACAATTATAACACATCACCTCCAACATAAGATGTAACCGCCGAGTCTCAGTTTTTGACCGGTAAGGGGAAACGGGGTATAATGGATGTGAGGCTAGAGATCGCTCTCCGTTCATAAGCATCGTGCCAGGGCCGCTAGCTCAACTGGCAGAGCAACTGACTCTTAATCAGTGGGTTGCAGGTTCGAGTCCTGCGCGGCTCACCAAGATGTAGTATCTTAATACCGCCTTACCACTAGATATGGGGGGCGGTATCGTCTTGTTGTAGATTCCGGTGCAACGCCGGTGCAACCGTCTTTATGCCCATGGCGACGGTGCAATATCCTGCCGCTGTTCTTCGATCCAGTCAACCAAATCACTCTCCTTGATCCGGACATTCCTTCCCATCTTGACATAGGGTATGCGTCGCTTCTGCACTAACTGGTACACTTTGGATCGAGACATCTTGAGATATTCGGCAACCTCCGGAATGGTCATAATGCTGTCTTTCTGACCTGTCTGTTTTGCTCGAACCGATCCGCCAACGCCGGTAAGCGAGGCAGCCGATGATTGTGGGTAATAGCTCGCTGGGTCGTCTTCCACACTTGCTCCTGGGGATTGAGTTCCGGGGCTGCCACTGACAAGGGAAAGACTTCCAGGCAGGGATGGGCAGCCAACA
>JADYZS010000089.1 GCA_020853075.1 Anaerolineae bacterium
CATCGCGAATCTTCACCTTGGGCTGACGATAGTATCGTTGCAGAGTGAAAACCGTTTCAAAGATGACGGTATCAGCCGTGCATACTCGCACCTCGCCTCGCTCAACCCGAGCCAGAAAAGCCGTAGCCCTGGACGATAGTTGTGGAGGGTCGCCGAGAAGATGGCGTAAGAGAACGTTGGTATCCAGAAACGGCAGTGCCATTCAATCTTCTCTCTTTTTTTCTGACCGCGCGATAGCGTCCTCAGCGATAGCGCGTTCGGCTTCTTCTCGTAGTTCCTCTGCTGTGAGGAGAGGCTTGTGGCTCTTAAGCATGCCGGCGGTGCGCGCCACGACGCTGCCGGTACGAGAAAGCCTGACCCCGCCCTCGTCCAATACAAACGCAATCTTGTCGTGAGGCTCTACCCCTAACAAGCGGCGAACCTCCACAGGAATCGTGACCTGTCCTTTGCTCGTAATAGTGGAGAACACTTCTTTCATCGGTATTACCTCGTCTTCATAAGTAATGTATATATACCATCCTCCTTACCTGGTGTCAAATCGTAGAGACGCTGTCTCCCGGTAGAACTCCACAATGCGCGCGCCAACACCTTCCCAAGTGTAATGCTGCACGTGCTCCAGCCCCCACGCGCTCAGTTGGCGACGCCAATCGCCGTCAGACGCGAGCCGCTCCAAGATGGCGGTGAGGGCCCCCAGATCGCCGGGCGGCGCCAGTGCCTCCTGCGCTTCTTCGGTGAGGACGGTGAGATAGCCCGCGTTGGCGTAGCCCGCGATGGGAAGGCCCGCGGCCATCGCCTCTAGCAAGACGACGCCGAACGATTCGTTCTCGTAGGCGGGAGAACAGAAGATGTGCGCCGAGCGATAATAGGCCGGGAGTTCTGCCCCGGCAACCGTGCCCGCAAAGATGACGTCGGGCAGAGCCCGCTCGGCCACGAAGGCGCGCGCCACCGAGGATTCCGGCCCATCGCCCACCAGGATAAGACGCACGTCGTCGCGCCGCGCCCGCAATGCGACGTAAGCCTCCAAGAGATGTGGCACGCCTTTGCGCCGGTCCAGGCGGCCCACGAAAAGGATGTTCACTTTGCCGTCGTCGTAGCGGAGGGCTGCGTTTGGCGCGGGCGCGAAGCGGGCCTGGTTGATGCCTGCCGGGATGATGGTGTAGAAGCCGGGGAACCAGAGGGAGCCATAGCGTTGCGCGGGCGGCGAGAGGGCAATGCGTCCGTGTAGGCGGGAGTTCAGGCGACCTCTCTCAAGAGCGTGAAATATGGGGGCAACGATACCCCAGAGGCCGAAGCGGTCCTTGGCGACCAGGAACGTTGCCACGTTTGTCGTCTCCGACGCGGCCAGGATTTGCAAGGCCAACAGGCCCATGGGGGCCATGAAGTGGAGGACGTCAAACCGTTCCTGTGCCAAGAAAGCACGCAGCGTGCGGCGCGAGGCCCAGGTGATGGAGCCAGGGGCCGATTGCCCACCCAACCCTTTAACATCTATGCGCCGCCCTACGGCAAGAATCCGCCGGGCGGCGTCCTCTGCTCCGCGGCGGGCAGGCGCGCTGACGATGGCCGGTTCGTGTCCGGACGCGTGCAGATAGTCATAGAGGCCGCGCACATATTCCTGCACGCCTCCGGGTACAGCCATGTTGGCATCAATGACGAGGCCGACGCGCATGGTTTGCTTTAGTCTTGTCTACCCGTTCTTGAGCACCAGCGGCATGAAGACATGCCGGTTGCTGATGAAGAGGTCGTAGGTGGCGCCGCAACTGGCCGTGGGGCCGAAGAAAGCACCGGGTGTCATCTGAAGGTAGTAGGTCCCCGCGCCCTCAAAGCGCCAGCGAATCTGCGCCGCCAGCGGGTCGCCGTAATCGCCCGCCGTAACCAGTTCGGTGAAGCCATCGGTATCGTACAGGGTCAAGATGGTATCGCCCAGGGGGCCGTTGTTGAGCGTCTCAATGACGTATAACTTGCCCACATCCGCCGCGCCGACGGTGAACTGCACCCAATCATGGTCGCTAAAGGACGCCGTATCAAAGGTGTGATGTTGCAGGCCCGTATAAGCCTTGGCTGTGGCCTTGCTATCGTCCTGCTCGTAGGCGTCGGGCGTCACGTCGGGCGGCGGCGCGGACGGGCGGATCACCTCATGTCCCTCCGAAGTCTGGATGATGGCAGTCGCCTTACTGCACGGCCCTACCTGAACTGTCTGGCAGTTAAAGGTGAGTAGGCCCGCGAAGGAAGTGGAGTAGTTACCTGCGCCGTCGCTTGTCGCGTCCTTAATGCCCAAGAAACTGAAGCCCTCAGACAGGGCTACCTGAACGGAGGTGTTGGGTAAGGTTTGACCATAGACACGGTTGCCGGGCGGGTCAAGGAGCACGGTCAGGTTGGGGACGGTGAGGCTGAAGGCGCTGCCTCCCTGTGGCAGAACCTCAATCTTATCAGATACCGCAACGGTGACGCCGCTGAAACTGACAGCGTAGTAATCGGTTGGGATGGAGAAGGTGGACTTGGTCGCTTTGATACTCCCCCCCTGGCTGCGCAGGGTGACGGTCACGGGCATGAGGGCTTCGCGAATGTAACCATTGACGTTTCCCGCGCCGATCGTCGCGCTGATTTGCGGCACATGGGTGTTCACCACATTCCGGTGGCCGTTGTTGTCGGTGTAGTAGGTGCTGACCCCATCGCCAGCCACCAGATTCACATCTTGGTTAGCAGTGTTCTTCAGTTTCGTATTGTAGGTCGTCCCGGAGGCATTCCCTTGCCAGCAGCCTGTAGGGCTCTCGACGACCAGGGGCGCGTTGTTAGGCACCTGACCGGAGACGAAATCGGTCACTTCGTTGGCAAAGACGGTCAGATTGGCTATCGGCACGGTGTAGGTCATAACGCCGCTACCCACTTCAATCCGGTCATCTATGGCGAGGACATCGCCGGCACTGAAAAACACGGAAAAAGAGCCGTCGCCCTCGCTAGAGTTGGTTGTCTTGGTGGCTTTGACCGCTCCTACGGAATTACGCAGGAGAATGTTCAGGTTTGTCTGGGTCTGCTCCCAGAAACCGGAGACGAATTTCTTCTGCCGCGCGATCTCAACGTAGCCGGGATGTCGCTCGCCCTCCTGCCAATTTCCCTCGGCATCGTAAATGGTCGCACCGATCTCGTCGCCGCGGCCCAAGTCAAGGTTGCCGCCCAGGTTGACGTTGACGTTGCCCGCGCCGTCGCTGGTTACGATGCGGCAATCGGAGTCGTTTGTGCAAAATCGTGAGGAAAGGGTACGGGTAGATACCCGCACGCGGCGGTTCCCTGCCGTTTGCAGGTTGAATTGGTCTGCCCCCAGGTTAACACCTGTGAGATTAAAAGGCACCATCTGATAGACAATGGTCATGCCCCCGTCGGTCACCTGGATGGTGTTTCCCGGGACCGGGTCGAGGGAGAAACTGAAAAAGGCATTGCCCCAATGATCTGCCATCTCCGTCTCCGTGCCTATGACGGTGCTGCCGGATCTGAGGGTCGCGGTGATGGTGCGGTCTGGGCGCAGGGTAACGTCCACGCTGCCATAGGTGGAGACGCCGATGTGGGGCGCGGAGATCGGGAGCAAGGTGGCGTTTCGGTTGCCGTCATAGACCCAGATCTCGGCACCGGCGTAGCGTTTGACGTCCACAGTGCCCGCGAAGTTGGCGGTATATGCACCGGAGGTATTAGAGGTGACGGCACGAATGGTCTCAACGGTACTGCAAGTGTTTTGCTCCTGGCGGAGTTTCAGGTCCACAGAGCGCGAGGCGGCGGTGTTGCCAAATACGGTATCCGCGCTGGGAGTTATCTCGCCCGTGATCGGCACGACGACGGTGGAGGCCACACGAGACGCTCCGGCCCGCACCTCCACAGTGTCGCCGGGCACCAACGAAGTGCACGACATAAAATCGTAAGAATAGTAGGAACCGTTACCATAACTGCTGGTAGAGCGGGTTCCCTTGACTACACCTCTGCTGCTCTTGATTGTCACCGTGACCGGCACGCTCGGATCGGTACTGCCTAAGATGAAGCCATACCGCAGATTCACGAAGATGGTGGGGTTCGTGGCATCCGTGGCGGCGGGCGCGGTAGAGAGATTCGTACGCTGTCGCATTTCCTCTGCTGCGGCGAAACCGGCGACGGCGCGCCGCGCGCAGGAGAGAATCTGTCTCGTTGCCGGTTGCACCTCTAACACGCCGTCCATCTCCCGTAATGCGTCCAACGTTTCCGCCGAGGCCCCGCGCACACGGATAGCATGGGCATCGGGCAGCCGATTGAAGCTCTCTATGTCACCGACTGCTTGCAAATCGCGCAGGCGGGGTTGCAAGGTGCGAAAGATATTGTTGGCCTCTTCTGCGGTCTCCGCCGCGCGCGGCACGAGATCAGCGCGGTTGGTCTCGGCAAAGGGCGCGACGCGCAGGATGAGGAGGATGTCGTAGCGGGGTGAGACGTCAGCGGCGGCGTCCACGGGTGGGGCAGAGCTGGCGGGAAAGAGGGAAAAAACCAGCAAGAGAATCCCAATGAGAGGCAACGTACGGCGCATCATAATAATATGTCTCCCGGGTAGAACTACGCTGAAAGAGCGCGAGAAAGAGCCAAACCAGGGGTAGGAGAAAGGGCAGTCACGCGGATTGTAGCATAGGGGCAGAGGGCTGTCAAACAAAGCAAAAACCCTAAAGGTCTCGCTAGAGACGAGCCGGCGGCTCGTCTCTACGATCCGCCGGGTTGTCTCTACGGAGTCCTCTAGGGTTTGGGCAATCTTGCTGCTACGCCAGACCCAACCTGCGGCCTAGAAGGGCACTTCGTCCTCGTTGAGAGGCCCACCAGCTTCCTCTGTGCCGCTGGCTGCACCGCCCATGCTGGCCGCGCCGCCGCCTTGACCCGCGCCACCCAAGAAGCGCACCTCGCGCGCAGTAACCTCGTAACTGGCGCGCGTGCGGCCATCCTTGTCCTGCCACATGCGTGGCCCGCCTGTCTGCGGGTCCGGCTCCATCTCGCCTTCCACCAAGACCTTGCTACCCTTGTTCAAATATTGGTTGCACGTCTCGGCCAGTTTCCGCCAGGCCGTGACCCGGAACCAGACTGTCCTCTCCTGCGGATTGCCGCTGGCGTCGGTCCATTTCCGGTTCGTGGCAACAGAGAACGAAGTGACAGGAACTCCGCTGGGCGTGTAGCGCATCTGCGGGTCGCCACCCAGGTTCCCGGCGATGACGATTTTCTGATACATGTTCTTATCCCTTTCTATTGTGCTATTTAGCCCGCCCCTACGGACGGGCTCCCGTAATCGTCAGGCAGGAGTGTAATAGAGAAGTGATACTTTGTCAAATCGTTGCCGGAGAAGAAGATAGTACACTGTCAAAGGTATGAAACGGAGCGCAGAGATGCCAATCTTGTCTCTCTCAAATTGAGACCGTCGGTTGGAAACCGACGGCAACGGGCCATAAAGCCTGCTTCGCAGGCTTCACGTGAACGTACAGCCGTCGGATTTCATCCGATGGCGGACCTTGACACAACTCCAGGAGAAAGGGGATACCAGCCGTACTTCTCCAGGTAGTTGCTGACGTAGCGCACGCGCTCAATGAGGGACGGCCCTACGGCCTGGCCGCCTACGCCCAGGATGATGCGGCGCGCGGGGGCCAGGTGATTGACGAGGGCCGTGACGAAATCCTGGGAAACCGCCTAGCCACCCATGAACGCTACCGCTGAGCGCGCGGCCAACTGTAACCAGGGCGCAGACCAGAGCCCCAGCAGAACCGTGCCCAGCGCGGCCAACGTCAGGGCTAACGACAGGCCAACCCCTCGCGCCGGTACGACCACGGGTTCGCCAGCGGCTTCTTCTTGCATATACATGCCGACGGTGACGCCCAGGTAGTAGTAGGCAGAGATGACGCTGTTGAGGACGCCGACCACGACGAGCCAGGCCCACCCCGCCTGCACCGCCGCGGAGAAGACGTACAGTTTGCCGAAGAAGCCCGCCAGCGGTGGGATGCCCGCCAGCGAAAGCATGAATAAGGCCATCAACGCGGCCAGGAAAGGCTGCCGCGCGGCCAGTCCTCGCGCCCGCGTGGCATCCACGTCGCCGTCGCCCGCGCGCTCCAACGCGACGAGGACGGCAAACGCGCCGATGTTCATGAAGCCGTAAGCCAGGAGGTAGAAGAAAACCGCTTGCATCCCTCCGTCCATGACCGCGATGAAGCCAACCAGGAGATAGCCCGCGTGCGCGATGGAGGAGTAGGCCAGCATCCGCTTCAGGCTCGCCTGGCGCAGCGCGGCCAGGTTTCCGACCGTCATCGTGAGGACAGCCAGCGCGGCCAGAGCGTAGGTCCAACTGCTATGACTGCCGGGCAGGAATATAATCATCACACGCGCGAACGCAGCAAAGGCTGCAGCCTTCGTCCCCACCGACATGAATGCGGTGACCGGTGTCGGCGCGCCCTGATAGACGTCGGGCGTCCATTGCTGAAAAGGGACCAACGCGATCTTGAAACCGAAACCGACGATGAGGAGCCCGGCAGCCACCCAGAGCAAAGGGCCATCAGGCCGGAACGAGCGCGTCAACAGCGCCAGGAGGTTCGTCGTCCCCAGAGCAGCATAGACGAGCGTCGCGCCGTAGAGGAAGAAGGCGCTGGCAAAGGCTCCCAGAAGGAAGTATTTCAGCGCGGCCTCGCCGGAGCGGGCATCGGCCTGGTTAAAGCCCGCGAGGATGTAGAGGCTCAGAGAGAGGATCTCCAACGCCAGGAAGATGGTCACCAGGTCGGTGGCCGCGCCCATCGTCATCATCCCGGCCGCGGCCAGGAGAAGGAGCGCGTAGTACGTCCCCTGGTGTGGTGTCACGTGGGTGGCGTAACCCAGCGACAGGAGGATGCCCAAGCCGGCCGCAATCAGGATGATGATGTTCACCACGAGGGCGTAGTGGTCGGCAACAGCCATATTCTGGAAAGAGGGCACCGAGCCCAGCCACCAGAGCCAGGCCACCGCACCCAGCGCGCCCGCGACGCCCAGAAAACTGAGAATGCCCAGGGCGCGCTTCTCGCGCAGAACCAGGTCGGCCATCAGCACAACCAGCGCCGTACCGGCGATGATGATTTGCGGCAGGAGCGCCGTCATGTTCACGGAAGGTATCGTCAAGGTCATGCGTTCAGCCTCTCTGTCGTTATAACAACATAACCACGGAGACACAGAGGACACGGAGAATTCCCTTTAATGACCGTCTCAAGAGACTGGATATTGTGTTCGGGTCAGCGGATCGGTAGCCTGTCGGCTTGCACCGTAGAGTTACAGCATGGTATACACGGCGCCGACGAGGTGCAAGCGACGGATTAGCGGGTGTTGGCTGACGCTGCATCCGCTAATCCGCTACGCCGCAGGCATCCGTTGACTCTATCCACATCTCCTTCCAGAGTTCTGAGATAGTAACTCAAAACTCAGTGCTCTCCGTGTCTCCGTGGTTTGATTTCTTACTCCTTCGCGCTGGGGAGGGCAGGCGTGGGCGATGGCTGCGGCGTCGCCTGCGTCACCACCGCGACCGTCGGGCGCGTCAGGCGCGTGTGCAACTCCCGCACCGACGTATCCATCTTATCAAAGAAGATGTTCGGAAAGAGACCGATGACGAAGAACAACACGACGATAGGAACCAGCACTACCCACTCCCGCCGCGTCAGGTCGGCCAGGTTCTGGTTGGCAGGCTTGTCCAGCGGCCCCTGCATCATCTGGCGGAAGGCGGTCAGGAGATACCAGGCGGCCAGGATGACGCCCAACGTCCCGATGACGGCGAATGCCTTGTTCGCCTGGAAGACACCGGCCAGGATGGTGAACTCGCCCACGAAGCCGTTGAGCCCCGGCAGCCCCACGCTGGAGAGCATTACGATGAGGAGCATCGCGCCGTAGAAGGGAACCACGCTCCACAGCCCGCCGAAGTCACTGAGGAGCCGCGTGTGCCGCCGCTCGTAAATCATGCCGACCAGCAAGAAGAGCGCGCCCGTGCTCAGGCCGTGGTTCACCATCTGCAGGATGGCCCCAGCCATCCCTTGCGGGTTGAGGGCGAATATGCCCAGGACGACGAACCCCAGATGCGCCACGCTGGAATAGGCGACCAGGCTCTTGATGTCCTTCTGTACCAGAGCGACCAGCGCGCCGTAGAGGATGCCGACGAGGGCCAGGATGGAAAGGAGCGGAACGAACTCGCGCGCCGCCTGGGGAAAGAGGGGGAGGCAGAAACGCAAGAAGCCGTACGTCCCCATCTTCAGCAGGACACCCGCCAGGATGACGCTGCCGGCGGTGGGAGCCTCCACGTGGGCATCCGGCAGCCAGGTGTGGAAGGGAAAGAGCGGCACCTTGATGGCGAAGGCCAGGGCAAAGGCCAGGAAGCCGAGGGTCTGCAGGAGCCCCGCAGGCAAGCCCTTGTCGTAGAGCACGAGGAGGTCAAAAGTGCCGTGTTGCCAATAGAGCACCAGGATGGCGACCAGCATCAGCGCGCTGCCCGCTGCCGTATAGAGGAAGAACTTGAGCGCGGCATAGATGCGGCGCGGGCCGCCCCACCGCCCGATGAGGAAATACATGGGAATCAGCATCGCGTCCCAAAAGACGTAGAACAGAATCAAATCCAGGCTCAAAAAGACGCCCAGCATCCCGGTCTCCAGTGCCAGAAGGAAGAAGTAATAAGTGCGCGTTCGTTCGCGTATCGTATCCCACGAGAAGAGGACGACGAGGGGCGATAGAAAGGTGGTGAGGAGGACGAGGAAAAGGCTGATGCCGTCCAGCCCCAGGAAGTACTGAATGTTGAACTCCGGCACCCACGGCCACCGCTCCACGAACTGCATCCCCTGAGCGCGGGCGTCAAAATAGACAAAGAGCGGGAGCGAGGCGACGAAGGTCGCCAGGGCGACGACGAAGGCCCAGACCTTCTGGGCGCGCTCGTCGCGCAGCGCCAGGAGGATGGCGGCCCCCGCGAGGGGGAGGAAGATGATCAGGGTGAGGAGAGGAAAGCCGAGTGGGTTCTGAGTCATTGAGAGAGAACTCCATGGCTCGCAGACGGGATCGCCCCTCACCCCCGCGTGCCTTGTCGGCTTGCGCCGACTAGGTGCAAGCGACGGGACGCTTCGCGGCCTACCCTCTCTCCAGAGGGGAGAGGGTTTTGGCTGACTCCCCTCTCCCTTTGGGAGAGGGGCTGGGGGTGAGGGGGAACGTCACTATACACTAATAGCCCGCCTTAGCGCCTTAGCCATTACCGCAACAGGAAATATCCCACCAGCGCCACCGCGCCCACCAGGAGTGACAGGGCATAATTCCCCACCAGGCCGGTCTGGGCGCGGCGCACCTGCTCGCCCGACACGCCGATGGCCGCGGCCAGGCCGTTCACCAGGCCCTCAATGATGCGCCCATCGGTCACTCGCGAGAACCAGTTCGCCAGGTCGCGCAGCGGGTTGGCGATGACGGCGGTGTATATCTCGTCCACGTAGTATTTGTTGCTGACCAGTTGGTGCAGCCAGCCGAATTGCGCCCGCAGGCGCGCCGGCCATTCGGTATCGGCCACGTAAGCCCGGTACGCCACGTAGATGCCCGTGAGGGCGACGACAGCAGAGAGGCCGATGAAGACAAATTCCAACGCCTGGTGCGTCTTCTCCGCCGTATGGAACACCGGCTCCAGCCAGCCTTCTATGAGAGAGAGGCGCGGAAGGCCTAGCAGTCCGCCGAAGAGCGCAAGCACCGCTAGAATAATAAGAGGCGTCGTCATCACCCGCGGCGATTCGTGGACGTCGCCATGCGCCTCGGTCTGTTTCGCTTTACCTCGCTTCTTGCCCGCGTCGCCGCCGCGATGGTCGCCCCAGAAGGGGACGAAGACGACCCGGAAACTGTAGATGGCGGTCAGCAAGGCTGTCGTGATGCCCACCAGCCACAGGAGCGGTGACCGCTGCCAGGCGAGCCAGAGGATTTCATCCTTGCTAAAGAAGCCAGAGAGAAGGGGGAAACCGGCCAGCGCTGCCGCGCCGATGAGGAAAGTGCGATAGGTAGTGGGAATTTTCTCGCGCAGGCCGCCCATGCGCCGAATATCCAGTTCGCCATGCAGCGCGTGCATCACGCTCCCCGCGCCCAGGAAGAGGAGCGCCTTGAAGAAGGCGTGGGTCGTCAGGTGGAAGATGCCGCTGGCGTAGGCCCCCACGCCGACGCCCAGGAACATGTAGCCCAACTGGCTGATAGTGGAATAGGCGAGGATGCGCTTCAGGTCGGTCTGGGTCAGGGCGATGGTGGCCGCCAGGAAAGCCGTCGCCGCGCCGATGACGGCGACCCACGTCAGCGCGTTGGGAGACAACGCAAAGAGAGGCCACGAGCGGGCAATCATATAGACGCCCGCGGTGACCATCGTCGCGGCGTGGATGAGCGCGCTCACTGGCGTGGGGCCCTCCATCGCGTCGGGGAGCCAGACGTAGAGCGGAATCTGGGCCGATTTGCCCGTCGCCGCCAGGAGCATCAGGAGGCAGATGATGTTCAGCGTCTCCGCGCCCCGCTGCGAGACGATGGCACTCGCCTGGGGGAAGAGGGTCTGGAAGTGCGTCGTCCTCACCAGGCTGAAGAGCCAGAAGATGGCGATGAGGAGCCCGAAGTCACCGATGCGGTTGAGGAGGAACGCCTTCTTGCCCGCGTCGGCGGCGATCTTGCGGTCAAACCAGAAGCCGATGAGGAGGTAACTGGCAAGACCGACGCCCTCCCAACCGACGAACAGGAGGATATAGTCGCTGCTGAGCACCAGCAGGAGCATCATGAAGACGAAGCCGTTGAGGAAGGCGAAGTAGCGGGCGTAGCGGGCATCGTCGGCCATGTAGCCCGCGGAATAGACGTGGATCAGGAAGCCGACGCTGGTGACGACGAGGGCCATCCAGGCCGAGAGGGGGTCCCACAGAAGCCTGACGTCCACCCGCAATTGCTCCACGCTGATCCAGCGCCAGAGCGTCACTTCCACGGCGCGTTCTTCCGCTGGACGTTGGGCGAGAACCGCGAAGAGGACCACGGCAAAGACGAAGGTCAGCCCCACCGCGCCGCAGGCGATCCAGCCGGTGGCGCGCCGGCCCAGCCGCGCCCCGGCCAGCGCGTTGATGGTGGCCCCGGCCAGGGGCAGCGCCAGGAGAATCCAGACGGAATCAATGAGCATACATCCCTCGTTGCTTCAGGGTCTACATACAGTACTTTACCACGGAGACACGGAGATCACTGAGACTATTTTATGTTTTCTCCGTGCTCTCCGTGACTCCGTGGTTTATCTTCCTCGCAGTTGATAAGCCTGGTAAAGCCCTAAATCGCCCCTCAGCCGGAAGAGCGGCTCCAGACGGTAGCGGCTGTAAAATGCTTCCACCTCGGCTTGCAAGAAGGTCAGCCCGCGCGCCGCGCGGATGAGACCGATATCGTGGGCGTCGTATTCCATCGTGACGACGGTGTGGCCCGCGGCCAACGCTTGGTTGATCGCAGCGGCCAGTACCTGCATCGCCTCTTCCTTCTCTGCTTGTGAACCTCCCCGCGCCGACTTCAGCCCTGCCTGGATGCGCGGCTCGCCGCCGAAGAAATAGCGCAGGTTAAACTGCCATTCGTAGTCGTCCACCACCAGCAGATCATCGGGCGTCAGATGCCGGTTGATTTCCACCGCGGCCCCGTACGCGCCATTGTTGGCGAGATCGCTGGCCGGCAGGACACGCCCCAGGAAATTGTTCAGGAACAGGGCCGCGACCGCCGCGGCCAGGAGCGCGGGGTGGGAGTGGAAGGACACACCCTCACCCCCGTCCCCTCTCCCTAAAAGGGAGAGGGGAGTAGGGGCGTGATTCATCCTGCCTGTAGGGGCGTTCAATTGAACGCCTCTACCCACCAGCGCCGCCATTACCAGCATCCAGAAGGGCACCAGGA
>JADYZS010000090.1 GCA_020853075.1 Anaerolineae bacterium
CCAGATCTTCTCGGCGCGAACGGCATCAAAACCCACAAAACCGACCGCCGTGCCCTGATAAACCATCGGCACGCAAACCAGCGATTGAATGTCCTGGATCTCCCATTCGGCCCGGTCGCGGCTGGCCTCAGGCGGCAGCGCGGCTACGCGCGGAACGAGCACCACTTCCAGCCGCTTGATCCGCTCGGTACACCAGGGAGTGATCTGGCTGGGCTGCCCCTGGATGCGCCCGCGCTGAGACGTGATCCCTGGCGCGCACCATTCATGGGTGTTGGTCATCCGGGTGCCATTGTCTGAGAACACAAAAGCGTAGCTACGATCGGCACCGACGTGTTGGCCGATGGCCTCCAGAGCGTGCTGGATGCCGGCGTCAACCTGCTCCGGGCCCAGGTTAATAAACTCTGTTGAGATCTCGGTGATAACCCTCTCAAAGGCCAGGCGGTTACGCAAAGCGCGCTCGGATTCTTTACGCTCGGTGATGTCGCGCGCCACCCAGATGACAGTATCGCTCAACATGGGCGAGACGGTGGCAGCAAACCAGATTTCCTCGTCGCCAATCGGCAGGCTGTATTCAAAATTGACGGGGCGACCCGTCTCTAAGGCATGTTGAATGTGAGCGAGAAACGTATCGGCCTGGGGTCTCGGAAACAGTTCGTGGAGTGTTCTGCCTGTCAACTCGGTGGCAGGCTTATACAGGAGCGAGGGATTCGTTGGCGCGACTTTGACGTAGTATCCGTGGGCGTCAAGAACCAGAATGACGTCGGTCATCGCCGCAAACAGGGCACGCAATTCGGCTTCAGAGGCTTGCAGCGCCTCTTCTGCCTCCTTTCGCTCGGTGATGTCGCTGTGCGAACCGGCCATGCGGTAAGGCCTGCCCTGAGCATCACGCAGGGCAATGCCGCGAGCCAGGATCCAACGGTACGAGCCATCCTTGTGCCGTAGCCGGTGCTCAAGTTGATAGATGGGCGCCTGGCCTTCCAGATAAGAGTGCACTTCGGCCTGCGCTCGTTCGGCATCCTCAGGATGGGTCAGGCTGCGCCACGCCTCAAGGCGGTTGGCAAGTTCGTGATCTTCATAACCCAACATGCTTTTCCAACGGGGCGAGAAATAGACCTCGTTCGTTCTCAGATCCCAATCCCAAATCCCATCGTTGGTGCCCTGGATGACGATGGTCAACCGTTCTTCCCGCTCCTTCAGCGCGGCGTAAGACTCCTGGAGTTGCGCCGACATCCGGTTGAATTGTGCGGCCAGATCACCTATTTCGTCCCTCTCTGGCGTGGTGATCACCTGTCCGAAATTGCCCCCGGCCACCTGTTGCGCGGCAAAGATAAGATCGTTGATCGGCTTGGTGATGCGCCTGACCCCGACGGCAACGACGAAAGCGGGTATCATTACCCCCAGCCCCAGCAATAAGAGCAGAGATTGCGTATAGACCTGGCCGGCGCTGAGCAGAGCGCCCCAACTCTCCTCGCTGACGAGACCCCACGGCGTGCCCGGCACCGGCGCGAAACCGGCGACGATGTCGCGGCCTGTGGAATCGCGTGAGCGGATGGCGCCCGCTTCCCCTTGCAGACTCCGGCGCACCGCCTGCTGGCCGGAAAAGTCGGCACCGATGTAGGCCGTGTCGTGATGATAGATCACCCGGCCGCCGCTATCCACGAGATAAATGTTGCCGTTCTCGCCGATGCGCAACTTAAGAATAGTGCCGTAGAGGGAACTGACAGAGGTGGCGCCCACGCGAAACATACCCGCCAGGATTCCCAGGAACTCGCCTTGAGGCCCCGTAATGGGAACGGCTACCGTCACAACTCGCGCCCCCGCTGGGCCGTCGGCCATGATATCGGAGAAAGTCGGCTCCATAGAGCGTACGATACGGCGGTAGTAGGCGCGGTCGGACCAATCCAGTCCCTGAATATCCTCGCGTGGCGGCTCGGCGGCGATGACCGTTCCCTGGGTGTTGAGAATAACCGCCCCGCCATCAAAGACCGCCAGCCGATTCCGGGCCTGCCTGAGCGCAGCGGCTTGGGTAGCCGGGTCGCCTGTGGCGATATTGGCCGTGCGCGCCAGGGCAGTGAGCATATCGGTGA
This sequence comes from Anaerolineae bacterium, assembly GCA_020853075.1. Taxonomy (GTDB): domain Bacteria; phylum Chloroflexota; class Anaerolineae; order JADYZS01; family JADYZS01; genus JADYZS01. Next base: position 2,088 of record JADYZS010000090.1, read on the forward strand.
ATTCCGCCAGCGCGTCCGCCAACTGGCCGGCCGATAAACGCGTGACCTGCTGGTCTCGCTCAATGACCAGGTCTTCGGTCACGCGTTGGTAGGCATAGAAAGCGACCAGAGCCACCGCCATGAGGATGATGGCCGTGGGGACGAAAGACCAGGCGATGATCTTGAAGCGCAGACTCCCCCAGCGAATTCTCGGCCACACAGCGTTCCTCCTACTTCGCTCCTCGTTGGGCTTCTTCAATCTGCTGGCAAACGACCTTCATCTGCTCCAGGGGAGCCTGGCCTAGCGTAAAGATCTGATCCCAGGCGGCCATCCCCGCCAGCCGCAGGAACTGCCGCCGGGAAATGACACGAGGTTTGGTACCGCGCGCTGGCGCGGCAGAGGTATCAGCAGGTGTACGATGCGCCAATGAAGGGCCTTTCCGCCTTGTCTCGGAGACGGGGATGCGATGGCTGTGCTGTTTGACATCCATTCTACCCGACATTGGCAGATGGGGCAACCAAAACGCCAACGGTCTCTGAGGTCATCGTTTCAGATACCCCCAGGGGAAATCATTGCCGGAATCGGCCTGAATCAGGGCAACCACCACAGCAGGCAGGCTGGCCGCGCCGGGATAAACCAGATAGCGAGGAGACCATTCGGGGTGGAACTTCGCTTTGTAGGCGTGCAACCCCTTGAAATTGTAGAACCTGTTGATATGTTCATAGATGTAGTGCAAGCCTCGCTCAATCACCGGATCATCGGCGGCTTCGCCCACACCAGCTAGAGAACTTAAACCCAGGTTAAAAGTCGCATAGCCTTGCGTCTTAGCCCACTCAAAAAGGGAGACGACAAGAAAGTCCATGATGCCGTTCTCTACCTCGCTTCGGTGGCGCATGAGATCTATTGTGACTTCATTGCACCGATATTCAGGCACGATGTTGGCGAAGGCGCTGATAGATCTCTCCGGCAGGCACACCGTCATCACCGGGCTGTGACGGATATAGTCATCGTCAAACCAGCCGAGCGAGAAACGCTTCTCCGTACCCTTGACCATCGCCAGCCATTCGTCGCTGACCGCCCGCAACTCGTACAGGAGGCTGTCGGCCAGCGGTGGCTGGTGGATTTCGGCGCGGTAGCCCAATTTGTTGAACCGGCTGACCGCCGCGCGCAGCCCTTTGTTATGCTTTCCCTCAAGGCTGAAGATAGAGAGATCTACGATGGCTTCCTGGCCGATGCACAGGGTATCAAAGCCGACAGCCCGATATCGTTCCAGATAGTCGGACAGGGTTTGGTAAAAGGCTGGTTGCCAGTCATTGCGAGCACAATGAGCCTTGAACCCGTTGAGGGTGGCCGCCACATCCTCTGCCGGGCCGATGGGATCGCCCAGGGCTACCGCGATACGGCCCTCTACCCCGTAAGCCACCAGCGAGCCGCCCGCGCTAAAGTAGTATGACTTGTCGCCCAAGAGAGTCAGCCGCGCTAATGAGGAACAGCCAAAGGCTTCAACAATGACCTTGGCTCTCGCTCTTTCCGCAACAATCGCCGGCTGCCGCACCAGGACGGGCCGGAACACCATCAGTAGCGCATAGCCGAATGTCATTGCGCCGACCCCGTAGATGGAACTGGCGAAATAGCGTCCGAAGCCAGTGACAGGCTCAAGCCCTGGATCGTAGAACTGGGTGAACATGATGATCGTCTGTCTCGCCGCTTCAGCCGGGCTGAAATTCACGCTGAAGTGCCGATCCAGTAAGTAAAAGCCGATCACCCCATAGGCCAGTGTGAAGACGAGCGCGGCAACCAGCGTCCGCACTCCCTGCCAGACGGAAGGTGGGTCTGAGCGGGCGTGGAAGTGGGGGTGCAGGACAGTGAGCCACACCGCTAACGCTGCCGCCAGGATAGCCTCTTCATAGTCAAATCCCTTGACCAGATGGCTGGCAGCGGAAAGGCTCAGGATGACCAAAGTTAGGAGCCACGCGATGCGCTTGCGCCGCCAAAGGCTGCGGGCTAAGAGAAGAAGGGCGAATCCGGCCAGAGCCGCGGTGAGATGGCCGCCATGGCGAATCTCCAGGGGCACGAGCGGTCTTATCTGAAGCAAACGGTCGTGCAGCGCGGGGGTTACCGCCGAGAAGACGTTGATGATGCCTACAAGACCCGTAAGCAGAGCGGGGATGCGTACCAGCCACACCTCTCCCACCTGCGACCGCTCCTCAGCGCCAAATGACTTCACGCGTCGCAACAAGAAGAAGCCGATGGCTAACGGCAGCCAAAAGGTCAGCCCCCGGAAAGCCAGCGTAATCGTCGTGGCCCTGGCCGCGGGCACACCGAGCGAGGTAAATGCCAGCGCCATGACGCCTTCCACCACGCCAATGCCCTGCGGCGTGATAGAGATGATCCAGAAGAGAATGCCGATAGCGAAACCTGCTATCAGGACTCCGAACCCGATGGGCTCGTGGAAAGCCAGAAACAGAACGTAGAGGCTAGACAAATCAATGATGTAGGCTGCCAAAGACAAAGCCAGGGTGCGTGCCAGCCGCCCGCGCTGGGCTGTGATGGCCTGTGCTGCATGGGTGAATTCGGCAACATTCTTGTCAGCCCAATCGTCAGCCAGAAGAGGCGGACGCCTGGCCCGGCCTGCCAGCCGGTTAGCGGTTTGTTGCAGCCAGTTTAGCAGGCGGCGTAGTCGCTCAGGTTGCCATAAACCCAGGAGAAGGATGCTGGTGAGACCACCGATCATGAGGAACAGGATGAATGCGCCGACGATCTCGTAGGCTTTGAGGTCGTGTTGTACGAACAGATAGGTCAACCCGACGATCAAAACCAGCACGAAGGAACTGAAGTCGGATATCAATACCAGCAAATTCCCGGCGGCGGCGCGCGCCGCGGATTGTCCCCGTCGTGCCGCATCGTCTATGAAAAGGGCTGCCCCTGCTGTGCCGCCGGTCGGTGCAACCACATTGACAAAGAGGGAGGCCAGGAGCACCGGCAGGAGGTCGCGCACACGGCTCTTCACTTCTACCGTGTGGAAGGCAGACTGATATACGGCTGCATAGATGATGTAATAAACAATTTGGAGCAACGACGCGACCAGCACCCACTGCCATTGGCCCTGCGCCAGGGTCTCGGCCAATTTCTCGATTTCGGTGAAGCGGCTGACCACCACCCACAGAAAGGCGATGATGAGGAGCCAGAACAACCAGCGGCGATTCATGTGGATTTCTATGCCCCCTCAGCACCAGAAGAAACCCTCTGGCCGGGCACAACCAACACCTTGTCTATCCGGCGGCCATCCATATCCACCACTTCCAGACGCAGCCCGCCCCATTCCAAATACTCGCCCGGTGAAGGGACGCGGCCCAGAGACATCATCACAAAGCCACCCAACGTCTGGTAATAGCCTTTGCCCTCTCCCGGTAACCTGCGCACGTTAAAGAGTTCCTTAAACTTGTCCACGGTCAACATGCCATCCACCAGCCAGGAGCCATCTGCGCGTTGAATCGCTTCCTCTTCCGACGGTGTGCCTGCCGCGGCTATGTCGCCGACGATAGCCTCCAGGATGTCGTCAATGGTAATCAG
>JADYZS010000091.1 GCA_020853075.1 Anaerolineae bacterium
CACCGTCGGCGTCGCCCACCAGCCAGTCGCCGGGGTGTACCGCGACCTGGTGGCTCAGCGCGCCGCTCAGGGAGACCGGTATCTGGAAGTCGTGCATCTTGAAACGGTGATAGGAACTGGTCGGCGTGACGAAGCGGGTAAAGACCGACCAGCGCGGGATTTCCAGCATCGCAAGCGCATCGCGCACGCCCCCGTCGCACACCAGCCCCACCGCTCCCCGCTGGTGCGCGCTGTAACTCATCAGGTCGCCCCAGCAGCCGACCCCCTCTGCCTTCTCCGTGTCTATCACGACGACGCAGCCGGGGTAGAACGCCCGGTGCATCCCATAATCCCGAAACTTGGGGAGCGGTTCTTTTAACTCGCCGCGCGGGTCGCGCGCGCCTTTCAAGGTGACGGCGGGGCCTGCGATGCGCATGGTCAACGTCAGCGGGCGGATATCGGGCGCGAGGCATTGGTAGGAATAACCGAGCTCTTCCAGGGTGTCAAAAACGGTAGCCGTCGCCACGCGCTGGTAGCGGGCGCCCATCTCCTCAACGGTCATCTGGCCGGGCATAAGCAAAGTCTCCTTCGCACATCAAGATTTTCACTTCTTCCCCTGAACACAGACCCCTATCTTACCCCGTGCCGGGGCGTTATCTGGCCCCTTGCTTGTACGTTCTCTCATCTCGCTTGCAGATGTCCAGAATCTCAATAACCTTGTTTGCATCGTCAATGTCAAAGAGGATTCGCCAGTTTCCCACCCGGTAACGATACTGGGCTACGGGGGCATTTTGCAGCTCAATCGTGCCGGGAGCGCGGGGCTCCCGCATCAGGTCTTCTATGGCCTCTTTCACCCGCCGGGCCTGATTTTGAGGCAGATCCAGAAAGGCTTTCTGAGCGCGGCGGGAGAAGATCGCACGATACATTAGAGCCCTTTCTGGCGAAAGACCTCATCGGCGGGCACTCCCTTGCCCTCGTGAATCTCCTTCTTGGCCTCCAGAAGATCGGCCAGGTAGGCCGGGTCAGAGAGCTCCTTGAGGGCCTGTTGCACCTCCAGGTATTTCTCTACTTCAATGATGACAGCCGCGGGTTTGCCCTGGCGTGTAATCACCACTTCTCGTCCTTCCTCTTCCAGATCGCGCAGAAGCCGGGTAAGGTTCTTACGGAGTTCGTGCATCCCTACGAACTGGCTTTTCAGGATCTCGGTCATAAGGCATCCTCACTTCATAATGATTTCATTATGAAGATGATAACATATTCTTTATGCGCTGTCAATGAATGGCGTCCTCGTGCGCCGGAATCCGGGCTGTGCTATACTGTCCAGGATGATGAACCCGTTGGGCCACGAAGTTGGCCTGCACGCGCCTTCAAGCCCGGCGGCGACTCGCGTATACTGCAAGGGTACGTAGCTCACCATCGCGACTCGTTTCGGAGAGAGTATGGCAACTATGCTTCAGGAGCAACCCCGCATTGCATCCCGCGAGACAACGGCGGAGGTAGCCCGTTATATCGCTGATTTGCGTTTTGCAGACCTTAATTCTGACGTCGTTCGCCAGGCCCGCCTTATCTTGTTGGATACCCTCGGCGCGCTCCTGGCCGCATCGCCGTCGCGCTATTCTGCCGGGCGCATCCTGGCCCAATTTGCCGAGATGGAAGGCGGGACGCCCGAATGTTCCCTCATCGGGCGCACCCAGAGGACATCGGCGGTCCATGCGGCCCTGGTCAACGGCACGTTGGGCTACTACTGTGACGTGGAGGCCCACCATCCTGCCGCCATTCTCCACGCCCCGGCTATCATGGTCCCTGCTTCCTTGGCTATCGCAGAGCGGGAGCACCAGGATGGGCAATCGCTGCTCACCGCCCTCGTTCTAGGTGTTGACCTGGCCTGCCGCGTCAGCAACGCCATAGACCCCACGGCCCTCTACCGGCGCGGTTTTCATCCTACCGCCGTGGCCGGTGGCTTCGGCTCCGCCGCGGCTGCGGCCAGCCTCCTCCGTCTAGGCGTGAAACAGGTGCGTAATATGCTGGGCCTGGTCGGCACCCAGGCTTCCGGCCTCCTGGCCTGGGAGCAGGACGATACGGAGAACTCCCGACCCTTCAACCCCGGCATCGCCTGTCGCAACGGCGTCACCGCGGCCCTCCTGGCCGGCCTCGGCTTCGGCGGCCCCCCCGACATCTTTGAGGGGAAGTTCCACCTCTTCGGCGCGTTCTCCGAAAACGGCCAGGGACGGCTGGCAGAACTCACCGGCGGGCTGGGCGAGAAGTTCGCCATCATGGAACTGGCTATCAAGCTCTATTCTTGTTGCGCCTTCCTCCATCCTGGCCTGGACGGGCTCCTGAACATCATGGACACCCACGAACTCACCGGCGACGATATCGCGGAGATGACCCTCCGCTTTCCGCCGTCGGGCGTGCAACTGATTGACAACAACCGGCTCCGTTCCCACTGCGGCCAATACATCCTCCCTATCGCCGCGTTGGAGCGCAAGATCATCATTGACGACATCCTGTTTGACCGGCGTTCCGAGCCGGCCATCCAGGCTCTCACCCAACACACGCAGGTCATCGGCGACCCGGCCCTGGACCAATATTTCCCGGACCGTTATACGTCCATCATTGAGGTTACCACGCGGGATGGTGAGCATTACGCCGAGCGGATAGATTGGGCCAAGGGGACGCCGGAGAACCCTGTGACGGAGGCCGAACTGAAGCGGAAGTTCCATAGCCTGGCCGACCCCGTGGCCGGGCCGGAGCGGGCGTGCCGCATCGCGGAGATGGTGGACCGTATAGAGGACGTAGCCGACGTCGGCGAATTGACCGCGCTGCTGAGTTTTGAACAGGGGGAGTGACTTGTTTATTTCCCCCGCCATCGCCGCCAGAGCCCACCCAGCGGCCCTCTGCCTCGTCGCCGGGCGGCGGCGATAGGGGCCGTCCTTCGCTCCGGCCCGGTGTGGGCCACCGGCTGCACCAGGATCGCGTTCTCAGCCAGTTCCACTTTGGCGCGCCCGCGAATCCCCAACTGTTCCAGGTAAGCCTTAGGCAGTTGCAGGCGGCCCGCCGCATCCACCACTGCGTATTCCTCAAAGACCGGCGACTCCTCGCTCTTGCCGCCCTCGTTATTCACGCCTGCGGCCTGCCGCACCGCCTCCGACGACGTGCGTCCATCCCGGATCGTCACCACCCGATCCACCTGGCTCGCCACCTGCGGGTCGTGGGTGACCAGGACCACCGTCACGCCGTAGGCCTGGTTCAGCCGCTGCAATAGCTCCATGATAGAGCGCGACGTGTGCGAGTCCAATTCGCCCGTCGGCTCGTCGGCCAGGAGGACGCGGGAACGGTTCGCCAGGGCCACGGCGATGGCAACCCGCTGCTGCTCGCCGCCTGAGAGTTGGCCCAACCGGTGAGCGGCCCGCTCGCTCAGGCCCACCGCCTCCAACAACTCGCCGCTATACTTTTTCACGTCGCGGTCTGGCTTTCCGGCCACCGACATCGGCAGCACCACGTTCTCGCGCGCTGTCAGGTAGGGGATCAGGTTGCGCGCGGGCTGCTGCCAGACGAAGCCGATGTCCTCTCGCCGGTAACGGGCCAACGCTAATGCCCCCATCGTCGCCAGGTCGCGCTCGGCGACGAGCACCTTGCCCGCCGACGGCCGTTCCAGCCCACCCAGGATGTTGAGGAGGGTGGACTTGCCGCTGCCGCTAGGCCCCACGATGGCAACGAACTCGCCCTCTGCCACCTCCAGATCAAGACCTTGCAGCGCCACCATTTCCAGGTCGGCCAGTTTGTAGATTTTCACCAGGTTGTCGCATAAGATCAGCGGGTTGGACATCTTGGCCTACGCTGTCTCCCCCAGTTTGACCGCCTCAAAGATGCGCAGGCGGGCCAGGAACGAGATGAGGATGGCCGTCGCCCCCACCAGGATCACACCGAAGAGGGCTTGCATGAGGAAGACGTCGCCCCCGGCGATGCGGATGGCAAAAGGCGGGATGGCCGCGCGTCCACCCTCCGGCTGCATAAAGGGGATGAAGAAATAACTGGCTCCCAGGCCGAGGCCCGTCCCCGCCAGGAGCCCCCCGGCGATGAGCGCGCCCTGCTCCACGATCAGGAAGAGGGCCATCTGCGGCAGCGAGAAGCCCATAGCCCGCACTACGCCCAACTCAATGTAGCGGCGGCGGTACGAAGCAAGGTTGTGGAGCAGGAAGCCGATGACGGTGAGAATGGCTGAGGCCAGCGTCCCTACCGAGAGGAGGCCGTAGAGGCCGTTGCGCTCCACCCGGTCGCGTGCTACCTGCTCTTTCGCCCGTGCGTCTCGGAAAGTTTCCACTTCCAGTTCTCTCTGGGCCAGGCCGCTGATGATGGCCTCGGTGTCGCTTCCGGGTTCGGTTGCCAGCCATACGTCGTAGGGGTACGGCCCGCCCAACCAGGCGAAGAGGTACTCCAGATTGCCGACGAAAAGTGGCCCTTCGCTGGGATAGCCGGTCGGGAAGTGGTCAAAGACACCGGCGATGGTGAACTCAATCTGCTCCGTTAAACCGAAGATGCGAACGGTGATGGGGAACCTGTCGCCCAGATTCAACCCGCTGCGGCCCAGGAAACTGCGGCTGACGAGAAGGGCCGAATCGTCCAGCGAGAGCGCGTTCATGAGCGCGCCGAGGGACTGGGGGGAGAAGTCGGGCCGGAAGTAGGCTACCCGCGGGAAGTCAATACGGTCTATCCCCAGGAAGTGGCCGTCTATCTCACCAGCGGCGGTCTGGGCCACGGCCAGATAGTAGCCGACGCGCGCCGCGGCGCGCACGCCCTCCCCCGCCAGGTGCTCGGACACGGGGAGGAAGGACCAGCTGCCGGTATCCTTCGTGGGAGAGGCGGTGGCCGGGCCTGTTGTCCCTTCGCTCTCCTCGGCCCTCAGATCGCTGGCCCCTGGGATGCGCACCCCGAACTCCACCAGGCGCAAATCCGCCCCCACCTCATAGTAAATCTGGTCGGTCAGATGGCCGTCCAGCGTGCGCGCCATAGAAGCGGTGAAGGTCGCGATGCTGAGGGTCAGGATGAGGAGAAGGAGCGGCCCCGCGTACGACTCCGGGGAGCGGGCGAGGGCGCGGGTGGCGACCACCAGCGCGATGCCCGGCAGTTGGCTGAAGATCCGATCCAGGATGCGCAGCATCCAGGGAAAGATGCGTACCGCCAGGAGGCTCAATGCCAGGAGGAAGAAGGCGGGCGCGAGGATCAGGAGGGGCTCCCGGAAAGGGTCGCCCGCCAGGCGCGCCACCAATCCTTCTCGCCCGCGCAGCAGGTAATAGCCGTAGAGCGCGGGCACGAGAAGAAGGAAATCAAAATAGGTGCGCTGCCACAGGGGGCGGGCCAGGGCACGCGCCCGCTCGCGCTTGTAACTGACGATGTTGAGGCGCGAGGCAGCCAACGCCGGGAGGGTGCGGGCGACCAGGGTGATAGACGCGGCTGCCAACGCCAGGAGCGCGCTGGTGCGGCTGTAATAGACCGGCAGGGGAGCGCGCGCGCCGAAACTGAGGAATGAGGCAGTGGTGCTGAGGAGCGCGGCCACCGGGCGTGCGATGAGAAGCCCCAAGCCAAAGGCCAGAGCGCCCATCAGTATCCCTTCCAATAGTTGCAGGGCCAGGATGTGGAGCGCGTGTGCGCCCCGGCTCTTCAGGATGGCGATCTCGCCCCGCTGCTGGCTCACCGCCTGGGCCGCGGTCAGCATGATGAAGTAGGCGACCAGGCCCAACGCGGGGACGCTGAAGGCGTAGAGAAGGATGGTGAGGGAAGCGGTACGTTCCCGGTATGCCAGGAGTTCGTTGAGCGGCGAGAGGTCCAGGGTTGTATCAGGGAGCAGGGCCGCCACGCGGCTCCGCACGTAGAGCATATTGCCCAACACCTGGCCTACGGCATCGGAGCGAACGCGGCTGCCATCAAAGATCATGTACCAGAGCGCCAGATCTACATTTCCCCCCGCCAGGGTGACCACTGGCCCGCGGAAATCCGGTTCTGATACGAGAATGATGTTTTCCAGGTCGCGGGGATCGTAAAACCAGAAGTCGTCGGCGGCATCGCGCGCGCGCCAGACGCCCGCTATCCGCACAGGCAACCGCTGGGCCGCGCCCACCGCGCCCGGCCCCACCACTGCCAGTTCTTGCCCAGGGGTCAGCCCCAAACGGTTTGCCAGGGGCCGGCTGACCAGCACATCCACTGGCTGGGCCGCGGGCGTGGGGAGCCTTCCCTCGTCCAACTCAATGTGCTCCTCCAGGCCACGGATCGCCCCCAGGGCCAGCCCGGCCAGCGCCTCGCCTTTTGTATCGGCGGGAACCAGGCGCAACGTCTCGGTGCGGAAGAAGGTGGTTGCCAAGGCGAGGGGGAGACCGAGGTCGGAGCGGGCAGAGCCTAGCAGGTAGTCATCCAGCGGGTCCACCTGCGCCAACGAGACCGGCCCGTTCCACGCGCCCACGTAGCGGAACATGAGGGCAAAGGGAGGGCGACCCTGCGCCTGTGCGCTTCCCTCCTCAATCTCGCGGCGAAACATGTCATAATTGACGGTGTCGGCATAGAGGGGGATCGTGGCGCACAGCGCGACGGCGGCCACCAAGCCCAGGAGCCCGGAGAGGGTGTAGGCAGGGTGGTGGCGCAGCCGCCGCGCCGCCAGGAAGAGGAAGCGAAGCCATCTCATAGGGGGATCACGGCGCGAGGACCTCTTGCCCCTCTACCACGCCGCCGACGATCTCTACCCGGTCGCTGCTGACCAGCCCGATCTCCACGTCCACCCGCCGTTGGGCCGAGCCTTCCACCACCACGACGAAGCGCCGCTCGCCATACAGGCGCACCGCACTGGGCGGCAGGTAGAGGACGTCCTCGCGCCGCTCAATGGTGATGGTGGCGTTCAGGAGGTCGCCGGGCTTGATCTCCTGGGGCGGTGTGCCGAAGGAGATGCGCACCGTCATGTCGTTTCCCTGGGCCGACGCGCCGCGCCCGTAGGGCCGGGGCAGGACCCGCACCGTCCCGGTGAGGGTGCGCCCGGCGGCGGCGGCAGACTCCAATGCCGCTGGCATCCCTTCGGCCAGGCGCGCCAGGTCCGCGCTATTCAAGATCGCGCTCACCTCCACCTGCGTCGGATCCGAGA
>JADYZS010000092.1 GCA_020853075.1 Anaerolineae bacterium
AGAAAGGGGGTAGGGGCGACGCATGCGTCGCCCCTACGTAATCCTCTACGGCGTAATTCGCACCGGCACGTCCAGCATGGTGCGCAGACCTGGCTTGAGGGCGCTCATCAGCGGCACGCAGTTAACCGAGACCGCCGCGGTCGCCACATCACCGTGCACCCCCGTGGTAATCGCCATCTCCAGCCTGGGCGTCCCCTCAATGAGCACGCGATCAACCGGCTGGGGCGCGCCCACGTACATCTCCAGGTGGAGGTGGATGATCTCTTTGCCATCCACCAGTACGGCGGCCATCTGATCTACCCCGGCCACCTGCCCCGGCAGGACGTGGACGAACTTCGTCCTGATCTCCTTGTCCGCGACCTTCGGTTTCAGTTCTTCCACCAGTTTACGGTCGGCGGGGAGCCGGAGGACGTCGGCCAGCATGTGGGCCGATTCGGGGAGCCCCACGTGGCCGATCTTGTTGGCGTCGGCCAGGGCCTGGAACTCGGCCACGCTCATGCCCGCACCGACCTTCCGCTGCAAGGGGCCACGCCGACCGGCGGCATCTACCACCCGACCCACCTCTACGCGACCCACCTTCGTGCACGCGGTCAGCAGAGTCGCCACCAGTTTGTCCATGACAAAGCCGGGGTTGACGCCCGTGCCCAGGAGCGCGACGCCCTTTTCTTGTGCGGCCCGATCCAGTTCCCTGCTCAGTTCAGGATAGCGGTAGACGGGGTACGAGAGTTCCTCGCAGGTGGAAACGACGTGCGCGCCCGCCGCCACGATCCCCAGCAACTGGTCTTTCACGGCGGGAAGGTGGGAGCCGGTGGCATGGAGCACCACGTCGGGCCTGGCTTGGCGCAAGGTTGAGGCCGCGTCGGCCACGACTCTCACGCCGAGGCCGCGGCCCAATTCCAGAACCTCTCCCAGATCCTTTCCTTGCAAGCCGGGGGCGATGTCCACCGCACCGACGATTTCCAGGCCGGGCCGTTGCGCGGCCAGGCGGGCCAGGGCGCAGCCGATAGGGCCCAGGCCATATTGCAGGATGCGAATTCTCTCGGTCATCTATGTGTCCTCTTTGATCTAAATTATTGGGCAGGCCGCACCGTCATGGAATCGGTGGAGATGCACCCTTCCTCGCACACAAGCGCCACGCCGCCGCCCGTCAGTGGCCGGTTGGTGTCTTCTGCCCGCAGGAGTACCTTCCCGTTGATGCTTGCCTCCAATTTGTTTCCCACCACTTTGAGCGTCATCTCGTAGGTGTCAAAAAACTCCCAGGGGAACTCCTTCTCGGCCAGCACGGTGTTGCCATCCAAACACTTGACCAGGCGCGCTTTGTTACGGTCAACGAGGAGGAACGCGTAGTAGCGACGCATCCCCTGCACCCGCACGGCAAGGCCCGTTGCCTTGACCATGTCGGGCCGGATGGCGGCACTCACCTCGTAATCGGTCCACTCGCGGCAGCCCTGGATGGCGAGGCCGAGACCGTAGTTCTGCCGGATGCGATAGACGGTATCGCGCGCCCCGCCGAACTTGTCCATCCCGTCCACCCAGGCTCGCCGCCAGAGGTTGCCGCCCGTCTCCGGCTTGCCCAAGACAGCACTTGGCGCGCCGTCCCAGGTCAGGTAATCCAGATAAACCGTACCGTGTGCTCCTCCCTGGCCGGAAAGTTCCACGCCGACCTCGGCAATGGGCTGGCTGCCGAGATCGCCGATCTGCCAGGCAAACTCGTGAGAGTCGCCCGGCTTCAGCACGACCAGGGGGCCGCGCTGGCTGACCAACTGGTCGTTCGCGCCATAATGACGGATGTACAGGTTGCAGGAAACCGCGCTCGCATTTTGCGTATCGGCAGAGAGGCCGGCCCGCACGATCTGTCCAGGATAGAGAGAGGGCGAGGCCATCAGGCCGTAGCCGGGCAGGTTGGTGGCTTCGGGCGGGATGAAGGTCGGCGTCGCCACACGGGCCGCGCGGCCTGGCGCCAGATGTTTATAATGCAAGGCCAGGCTGCGCTCTCCCTTCCGGCTGTGGCCGGCGACGTTCGCAACGGTCACGGTTCCCCGGCACTCAACGCTATCCTCGGCCCCGAAGCCTTGCACCGCGCCTGGGAATTCAAAGTGGAAGCGAGCCCCACCCTTCGGGCTGACCGGCTCCAGTCCGGCCAGTGCCCGCCCGACGTTTATGATATGGTAAGCCTCTGTGACAGCATTGGTGAGACACCGGCCACCATCTGCCGTCGGGATGAAGAGCCGGTCGCGCACCGGGCCACGCCAATCGGGGCCCGCGTCAATCCCCGCCAACCCGTTCTTGATCCCCATGATGCAACCCACGTTCCCGGAGTTGCAATCGGTGTCCCAACCGGCTGTGTTGGCGATCATCAGCGACTTCTGGAAGTCGTCGTCGCCGTAGAGGATGCCGAGGATGATGAGGGCGTGGTTGGGAACCATGTGGCAGTTGCCGCCGTACTTGTCGTATCCATAGTGCGCCGCGATCCACTCGCGGGCCTTGTGCCAATCCTTTTCCTCCGCGTGCCAGTCGCGGATGTCGTGGATCAGGCGATAGATGACCGAGTCTCTGGGGATGAAGGTGACGGCGGTATCCAGCAGGTTGTTAATATCCGATTCCACGAAGGCTTGAGCCTCTATCGCCGCGACCACCTGTGCGCCGTAGATCGCTTCGCCGTCGTGGCTGACGCTGGCCGCGCGCCGCGCCAAATCGGCAGCCAACTCCGGGTCGCCCGGTGACACCATGCCCCAGCCATCAATGAAGATCTGGGCCCCGATCTGCTCAGCCACGATCTTGCCGTTGGTGCGGATGGAGCCGCTGTCGGGGGCGGGGATGCCGCTCTTCAGGCGTAGGTAGGCCGTGTGCTCGGTGGAATTGCCCAGATCACCCCACCAAAGGACGGTGCGCCCTTCTATCAGATAGTTGAGCCAGGTCTGGCCGATCTGCGCCGCGGTCACATCGCGCCGGTTGCCGTAGTCGGGCAGGGCGCGCAGGAAGGTGAAGGTGCCGGAGATGTCGTCGTCGGTCACGATCAAAGGCTTGTTGAGCCGCTCGTGGACGTAGTAATTGATTTCGCCCAGTTCGGCCATGATGTGGTCGTAGGTCCAACCCTCAAAGGGGCGGCCCAAATAGACGCCGATGATCTTGCCCAGCACACCGGCATAGACTCGCTCTGCATAATCGTGTGGGATTGCCATGTTGGCCTCCTAAATTCTGAAAGAAGTCGGTCTAAAGCCCTCACCCCCGGCCCCTCTCCCGCTTGCGGGAGAGGGGAGTCGGCCAAGACCCTCTCCCCTCCGGGGAGAGGGTAGGGTGAGAGGCAATCATACCCGCACAGTAGGCCACCTACGGAAATACCTATCCTTGTCAGGGGTGAGGGCCATCTGTTCGCGACAATTGTCTTTTAGAGTCGCCCTTACGCCACGGCGATGCGCGGGTAGCGCGTCGGCTCGCGGCGCAGTTCGGCGTTCAAGAAGCGGCGGAGCAACTCGCACTTGATCCCGGCGTAGGCCGGGTCATCCCAGCGATTGCGATACTCGCCGGGGTCCTCCTGCAAATCAAACAGTTCGCCGAAGTCGCGGTCGCGATAAACCGTGATCTTATATCGTTCTTCCACGTAGGTGCGCAGGTGCACCGCGGTCGGTTGGTGGCGGTTCTCCACGATAACGTAATCTTGCGCCCTCTCCGCCTTGCCGCACCAGACATCCCATTGATTAACACCTTGCATGACGCCGGGTATCGGGATGCCCGCCGCCGCCAGGAACGTGGAGGGGAGGTCTATCAATCCTTGCAGCGAGTTGCTGGTCGTCCCCGCGGGAACACGGCCCGGAAAACGCACGATTAACGGCACGCGGATCATGTCCTCGTAGTGGAATGGCCCCTTGTGGATCAGGCCGTGCTGCCCCAGGAAGTGGCCGTGATCGGAACTGAAGACCACCAGCGTTTGCTCTGCGATGCCAAGCCGGTCTAAGGCTTCCAGGATGCGCCCTATCTCCCGATCCATGAAACTTATTTTACCATAATAGACAGCCATCAGCCGCCTGAGGTTCTCGTCGCTGATGGCGTGGCTATGGAAGCCGTGGGTCAGGTGGCCCGATTCGCGGAAGCCGGGATAGACCGAGAAGTCGGGCCTTGGATCTTGCGTGATCTTGAAGTAGGGCGGCATCAAATCCAACTCGCCGGGAACCAGCCGCCCGGGCTCCATGTCCTCAGGGCGGTACATTGAGGCCCAGGGCTCTGATACGATGTATGGGAAGTGGGGATCGTGGAAACTTGACCACAGAAAGAAGGGGCGGCCTTCATTAACGTGCCGCTCCATATTGGCGATGGTGCGCTCCCCCGTCCAGGTGGTGTAGTGATGTTCCTCCGGCAGGTCCCAGGCCCCCGTCCCCCGCCGTGGGACTGTGGGATCGGGCGGCCAGGGCATGAAGTAATCGGCCCAGTTCTTCAGGCCCTTTTCTTCCATCCAGATCGCATAGTGCGCGCCGACATTCGGTTCATCGCCATGATTCTTGGTGATCTCTACGTGTTCAAAGCCGTACCAGGGCCCGTGGAAGTGGCGCCAGAAATCCAGATCACGTAGCCTGTCCGCGGTTTCCAGTGATTCCTGCTCCGGCGTGGTCGCTCCTGGCTGAAAGTGGGCCTTGCCGACGAGGGTGGTGGCATAGCCGTGCCGCTGCAAGATGTCGCCGATGGTGGGGACATCTTCCGGCAGCTTCACGCCGATGGTCCAGCAATGGTGCCAGGCCGGATACAGGCCGGTGATGATCGTTGCCCGCGACGGCGAGCAGACCGGGTTGTTGCAGTAGGCCCGGTCAAACCGCATCCCCTCGGCGGCCAGGCGATCCTGGGCCGGGGTCTGGATGCGCGGGTTGAGCGTCCCCAGGGCGTTATAGTGCTGCTGGTCGCTGGTGATGAGGAGGATGTTGGGTGGGGTGGGCATTATCCTATTCCCTGATCCCCCTCTCCCATCTTTGGGAGAGGGGGTAAAGTCCCGTGGGCGTATATCATCCCCGGCTGAGGGGACTCGCCATACGGGAGGGGGTGAGGGCTGAACATTATCAATACCTGCCACTCTTTAGCGAGAGCAAGAGGCTATTGCTATCCCAATTCTTCTCGCTGGAGGCCTCCAGGTGCGTGATCACTCGCTGGCGCAATTCGCCACGGAGGCCAGTCAGGCCGGGGTCATCTATCCGGTTGTTCATCTCAAAAGGATCGGCGGCGAGGTCGTACAACTCGTCTCCGTCAAAGAGGGCCGCGACGTACTTGTAGCGGTCAAACAAGACCATCTTCTGATAGACCATCGTGACGTGGCCGTGGTGTTCGCAGATCAGGTGATCGGGCCATGATGCGGCTTTCGGATCACGACAGATGGGGAGCAGGCTGCGGCTGTGCATCTTCGGCGGAACCGGGACGCCCGCCGCGTCCAGCAAGGTCGCGGTGGCATCCATGTTGGAGACCAGTTTCTCCGTGCGCTGGCCTGCCGCGATCCGTCTCGGCCAGCGGATCGCCAGCGGCACGCGCGCCACTTCCTCAATGAAGGTGGCCGATTTATCCCACAATCCGCCGTGGCTTGCCACCGCGTCACCGTGGTCGGAGAGCCAGATCACCAGCGTATTGTCGGCCAGGCCGGTGTCGTCCAATGCCTGCAGCACCTGGCCGATGGCCGCGTCGTTCTGCAATCCCTGGCCGTAGCAGCGGGCCAGGATCTCCTGCCAGGTGGCCCACTCCGGCCAGGCCGCCGCGCTGCGGTGAGACATCTCGCGGTGGATCAGGTGGCGGAGCGGACGGCCCTGAAGGTTGTCGCGGAACGACGGGTATTCGGGGATGCTCTTGGGGTCAACCATAGAGGCGTAGGGCTCGGTCGGATAGTAAGGCTGGTGCGGCCCCCAGAAACTGACCACCAGGCTCCAAGGCTGGCTGCCGCGCGCCAGCTCCTTGAGTTTCTCTACCGCCAGGTGGGCCACGAAGAACTCCTCGTGCGCTTCCGGCGGCCCTTCCAGCACGCCGCTGCCGTTCATGAATCGCCACGGCGACGGGTCGTGCAGCACCAGGGTCTGGCCATCCCATTCTGGATGGTTCAGGTTATGCTCAATGCGGGCGCGGGCATTGTCCAGTCCGTGCTTGGCCGCGTATTCCTTATAGGCATCCGACATGTAGATCTTGCCGTAGTCCGGCAGGCTCCATCCTTCAATGCCGTAATCTATGGGGAGACGTGTGGCCCCACAGTGCCATTTTCCCACGTAGGCATTGCGGTAGCCCGCTTCTGCGAGGTAGTGGCTGTAGAGTAGCGTACCTGGCCTCAGGTCTTGCAGGTTTTGCGAGGCGCGGTTCTCGGTGTTCCACTTCATCCCGTGCGCGCTGGGGTAGAGCCCCGTCATCATGCTGGATCGCGCGGGCGAGCAGATGGGGGCTACCGAGTAGGCGCGGTCAAAGCGGATGCCTTGTTGGCAAAATGCCTCAAAGTTCGGCCACTTGTACTCAAACCCGCCTTCCCGGTCGTGCCCGTAGAATGCTTGGTGGTCGGTGATGATGAAGATGATGTTGGGTTTTTCACTCATGAGAGCCTCTCTCTGTGTCAAGTGCAAAAGACTGGATACTATGACTGCTTAAGAAACTATCTTAAAACCCCTGAAAGGATTGATGGCTGGAGTCAGCGGATGCCTTCGGCGTAGCGGATTAGCGGATAATCCTCTCATAGACGGTCGTTATCCGCTGACTTGAAAATAGCGGTCATCGTGAGCGTCTGGCCCGCACCCTACCCATACCCACCCTCTCCCCAATACGGGCGAGGGAGGGGAAACCCCGCGGGATTCTACCCCCTCTCCTGTATTCGGGAGAGGGGGCAAAGTCCCGTGGGCGTACTCGCCATACGGGAGGGGGTGAGGGCTTGGGACCGCCTCCATGATTTTCATGCGGGGTGGTGAAGCCACTTCATGTTGACTAACCCGTCGCTTGCACCTCGTCGGCGTCATGTATACCATGCTGTAACTCTACGGTGCAAGCCGACAGGCTATGGCGTAGCCAATCCGCTGACAGGAAATCTAATCTCTCGTATTTTTAGGATAGGTTCTTAACGAGTAGAAGAGAGATTGGATATCTCGCCTGGTCTCGGTAGTCAAAGAAACCGGCTACTACGATGGCACCAGCGAACTATCTACTAACATCTCGTCCAGCAATTGGGTGATGAGGATGTTGCGCAATGGGCGGCGGCCCGGATCGGCCCACAGATTATAAAGTTCATCGGGGTCTTCCTGCAAATCAAACAACTCCCCGTATTCCTGGCCCGCGTAGCAGGTGATCCGGTATCGCTCCGTCACCAGCGTGCGGGCGCGCAGACTGTGTTCCGGGCTATCTTGCTCAATGAGCACGCGGTCTTGGAGCGTCTGCGTGCCTCCCTCCAGCAGAGGGCGCAGACTATGGCCCGGCCACGGCGGCAGTTCCCGCATCATTGGCAAACGGGCATCTCTGCTCGGCGAACCGTCGGCTAGCGGTACGCCGCACAAGTCCAGAATGGTGGGAGCGAAATCCAGAAGGCTGACGATGCCGGAGTTGACCATCCCCGGCACGATCCGCCCCGGCCAACTCCAGATAAATGGGATCTGAAGCAGGCCGCTGAAATGGAAAGGCCCCTTCTGTTGTAGCCAATGATCGCCCATCAGGTCGCCGTGATCCGCAAGATAGACGACAACGGTGTTTTCGCGCAGGCCCAGGCGATCCAGCGTATCCAGCACGCGGCCTACGTTGGCATCAATGTTCGTGACCAGGCCATAAGTGCGGGCGATGACTTCGGGCGTGCGTTGGTAGAAAGCCAGGCGCTTATCCTGATCGCGGCGATGGTGCGGCGGCAGATCGTCCAGTTCGCCCGCGCGCCGCGCCGGCACCGGCATCTCCGCCGGATCGTACAGGCTGTGGTAAGGCTCAGGTGCATGGTACGGGTGATGCGGGTCGGGGAAGGAGCACCAGCAGAAGAAAGGCTGCTGGCTGTAGGCCTGCTCTTCCAGGAAGTCAATGACCCGGTCGGCGATCCAATGGCTGTGGTGCAGTTCAGCCGGTATGTGCGATGGGCCTGTCGTCTGCCAGTTGGGCCGTTCCCTTGCTCGCCATTCCTCAATTGCCCTTACGACCTGCGGAGCCTCGCGCTTAAGCCAGTTGGCATAGTTGCCCCAGACGAAATCGCCGTGCCCGCCGACACCGAGGGCGCTTTGTAGCCCATAATACGGCGTCGGTAGTGCGCCGGTGTGGCCTCCCTTCCACAATTCCTGGCTTTCCGGCCACTCGCGCGGGTTCAGCAGGGCCAGGTTGCCGTTGATTGCTGACCGGACGGACGCCGGTAGAGATGTCTGGTGCAGGTGGAATTTGCCGACGCCATGGGTGCGGTAGCCTGCCGTGCTCAGAGATGTGGCGATGTTGGGAATGGCGGGGTCAAGGCTGATGGTGTTGTAGCGCACGCCGTGAACTGACGACCTGTGTCCTGTCCACAACGTGGCGCGAGCCGGGCAGCACATCGGGTCGTTGGTGTAGCACCGGGTGAAGCGCATCCCGCTGGTAGCCAGGCGGTCAATGTTCGGCGTTTTCAGCAGGGCGTTCCCCGCGCCGCCGAGGTGATCGGCGCGCTGCTGGTCGGTGACGATGCAGAGGATATTGGGGCGTTGCTGGCTCTCTTCGGGCATGATAGGGCTTTCGCGGGCGGAGGCTTCTGCCGTTCACTTAAGATGAGGCGAGATTGACACATCAGTAGGGGCGTTCAAGCGAACGCCCCTACACCGAGAAACACGGCTACGCCAGGCTTGTGGGCCTGACTGCTACTTCTTCTCTTTGGCGTAGTTGTCATCAAGGCACTTCTTGAACAGCCAGAACCTGCGCTCCTTACCCACCGCACCGGCTTGCATCGGTTTCACGGCCATATTGGGCTCCTGTGAACAATCAAACGGGGCCAGCCCTGAGGGATGGTTATTTCAGTGAAGCAGGATGTAACATTGGGTGCAATGCTGTGGACGTCTGGACAACTACGTACATTATTATATCACCTCTGCGGTTATGTGTCAAGCAGGTTTTGGAGGCGTGGAGGCGGATGCAGATCCCGTCCCTAGGGCCCTGTCAAAGTCATGAAGTGGAGAGTAGAAGTGCCGATCTCCTCCCTCTGAGGCGTTCACCGTCGGTTGAAACCGACGGCAACCAGGCTAGGAAGCCCGCAAAGCGGGCTTCCAACAAATGTTTAGCCGTCGGATTTTATCCGATGGCGGACTTTGACAGGGCCCTACAATACCCCCAGCAGGGACTTGACAAATCTAATAACTCGTAATATAGTTTATCTATTCTATAAACTTGTAGAGTAGATTATTGATGTCGGTACGCAATGCCCTGTTAGGACTTCTCGCCCAGAGACCGCGCCACGGCTACGACCTGCGGGCCGCGTTCCAAGCAGTCGTGGGTGGGGAGGAGAACTGGGACGTGAAGCCCGCTCAGGTCTATACCACCCTTGCCCGCCTGGAAGAGAGCGGCCTGGTGCAGGAAGAGGGCATAGACCAGGGGAGCGGGCCGGAGAAGCGCATCTATGCCATCACGCCTGCGGGTCGGACAGAACTCAGAGCGTGGCTCACCAGCAGCATTGAGCGTTACGATCAACGCGACGAGTTCTTTCTGAAGTTGATGCTCGCCCTGTCAACGGGTGAGGCCGACCCCAGCAAAGTGATCCAGACCCAGCGCACCGCCTTGTACCAGGAGTTGCACGCGATCACCGCGCAGCGCCAGCGGGCAGACCCGAAAACGGAACTGGCCCAAATCCTCCTGTTGGACAAGGCCGTGATGCACCTGGAAGCCGACCTGCGTTGGCTAGATATGATTGAATCCCGCTTAGATGAGGTCAAGCGGCAGCCGCTGCCGGAGCCGGAAGCCAAGCCACGCGGACGCCCGAAGAAGATAGCGGATTGAAAGGATCGCAATCCGAGAAAGAGGAACCACATGTCTCTTGTGCAAACAGAAAACCTGACGAAGGTCTATGGCAAAGGCGATACGGCAGTCACCGCGCTGGACCACGTCAATCTGACGGTGAATCCAGGTGAGTTTGTGGCGGTGATGGGGCCGAGCGGCTGCGGCAAGTCCACCCTGCTCCACCTGATCGGCGGGTTGGATCGGGCAACCGAAGGGCGCGTGCTCCTTGGCGGCCACGATCTCTCGCGCCTGGACGACGTGAAATTGACCGAACTGCGCCGCCGCCAGATCGGCTTCGTCTTCCAGTTCTACAACCTTATCCCGGTGCTTGACGCTGTTGAGAACGTCGCGCTCCCGCTGGTTCTGGATGGTGTGAAGCAAAACACGGCGCGGGCAAAAGCCACCGCATGGCTGCAGAAGATGGGCCTGGGCGACCGGCTGGCGAACCGGCCTGACCATCTTTCCGGCGGCCAGCAACAGCGGGTTGCCATTGCCCGCGCCCTGGTGGCCGAACCCGCGCTGGTGCTGGCTGATGAGCCGACGGGCAACCTGGATACGCGCGCTGGCGACGAGATAGCCAGCCTTTTGCGGCAGATCGCCGACGACTGGGGCCGCGCCATCCTCATGGTGACCCACGATCCGCGCATCGCCGCCTACGCCGACCGGATCATCTTCCTGAAAGATGGGAGGGTCGTGGATGAGACGCGCCTAAGTGGAAATGGGACAGACGAGACGAAAAGAGTGATGGCGAAGATGGAGGCGATATGAACGTGCAATTTACCCTCGCGATTCGCTATCTGAGCGGGCGTAAACTGCGCACCGTGCTCACCACCCTCGCCATTGTCTTTGGCGTGCTGGTAATCTTTGGCATGAACACCATGCTACCGGCCTTTATGCGCGCCTTTCAGTCGAACGTATTGGCTGCCGCCGGGCAGGTGGATGCTACCATCACCCTGAAGACCTCCGACGCCTTTGATGCGAACGTGGCCGGTAACGTCGCCGCGGTCACGGGCGTGCGCGCCGTCTCCGGCTTCCTTAATCGCACAATCAACGTGCCCCCAGGCTATTTTGACGGCGACTCTGCTACCGCGGGCACCGTGACCGCGCTCTCCCTGGTGGGGATCAACGTGGCCCAGGCGACGATCCTGCACGCCTATCCGATCAAAGAAGGCCGCTTCCTTGAGAGCGGAGATTCAGCGGCAGCAGTCATCAGCAAAAGTCTGGCCGAGGCTATCGGCGTCCGGTTGGGCGAGACCTTCACCCTCCCCGCCGCTGGCGGCGAGACGGTGTTGACCGTAGTCGGCATCCTCCCGGCCCGCGCCCTGCCGGGCAACGAAGAAGTGCTCGTCACTCTGCCGCAGGCGCAGACCATGCTGGCGATGCCCGGCAAGATCAATACGATAGAGGCCAACTATGATACGCTTGATAAAACCCGCCGCGCCGAGATTGAGCGCGCCATCCTCGGCACCCTGGGCGATACTTATCAGGTCGGCTCGCTGGCTAGCAACTCAGAGTTGCTTGCCAACATGTACATCGCCCAGGCAATCTTCAGCCTGCTGGGTGTGCTGGCTCTGTTGATGGGCGGGTTCATCATCTTCAATACCTTTCGCACCGTCGTCGCCGAGCGGCGGCGCGACATCGGCATGTTGCGGGCGTTGGGCGCCAACCGCACCACAATCACCGGCTTGATTCTCAGTGAAGGGCTGGTCCAGGGTTTGGTCGGCACGGCAACGGGTTTGGTCTCGGGTTACCTGCTGGGGGCCGGTTTGATTTCCCTGTTGAGCCCGATTATGATGCAATTCCTGAACGCCAAACTCGGCTCGCCAGTGATCTCACTGTCACTTGTCATCGGCAGTATTGTCATGGGCGTGGGCGTGACCATCCTGGCGGGCCTCCTTCCGGCTATGAGTGCGAGCCGGGTGACTCCGTTGGACGCGTTGCGCCCGCCTGTGGGAACCATCTCCTTCAAACGGCTGGCTGGTCTCGGCTTCTGGAGCGGGGCGGCGATGATCGCCTTGGCCGTGGTTGCGCTCATTACCCGCAACGTCGGCTTGATCGGGTTAGGTGGCGTCCTGTTCATCCTGGGGCTGATCCTGATGGCTCCGGCGCTGGTCAACCCGATTGCCAACCTATTCGCCGCGCTGGCGGCGGCCATCTTTGCCCGCGGCGGCACGGCGCAACTGGCCGAAGGTAACCTGTCTCGCCAGCCGACGCGCGCCGCCATCACCGCCAGCACAACGCTGATCGGCATGGCGATCCTGGTCATGGCCGCGTCTATGATGTCAAGTATCCAGATTGGTTTCGGGCGCGTCATGCGCAAGAGCCTGGGGAGTGATTACCTGCTCATTCCGCCCTCAGTCTCGGTGTGGGGCACCAACGTAGGAGCAAGCCCGAAACTGGCGGAGGAACTACGCGCCGTTAACGGCGTCGCGGCGGTGAGTACCCTGCGCTTTGCGCCGACCCAGATCAACGGTGTGGCCGTTTCGCTGTTGGGGATAGATCCGGCCAGTTATTCGCAAGTAAGCGGGCTGACTTTCTCCGCAGGCACTGAGGCTACCGCCTATGCCGCTCTCGGAGAGGGTCGGAACATCATCTTCAACCCTGTGCTGGCGGCATCCGCCGGGGTGAAAGCGGGCGACGAGATCACGCTGATCGCCCCTACGGGGCAGCAGGCTTACCGCGTGGTGGCGATTGCTGGCGACTTCATCAACGCGAAAATCGCCACAGGCTACATCTCGCACGCCAACATTGAAGCCGATTTCAACCGCTCGGAAGACGTATTCCTGCAGATCAACCTCGCCCCCCAGGCAGATACGCAGGCCACCGAAAGCGCGCTCAAGGGAGTGCTGAAAGCCTATCCGCAGTTCCGCCTGATTGCCGGGCAGGAATACATGGAAGAAGCCCTACGCCTTTTCAACGCGGCTTTTGCGGGCATGATTGTGCTGGTCATCTTCCTGGCGGTGCCGTCGCTGATCGCGATGGTCAACACGCTGGCTATCGGCGTGATAGAACGGACACGGGAGATCGGTATGTTACGGGCGGTGGGGGCAACGCGCCGCCAGGTGCGCACTATCATCGTGACTGAGGCGATCATCCTGGCGGCTATCGGCACGGCCTTTGGAGTACTCTCCGGCCTCTACCTGGGCTATATGGGGGTGGAAACGATCCGCGCGGCGGGTTTTCCGATGGAATATGTCTTCCCCGCTGCCGGTGTGTTGCTGGCAGTCGTGGCAGGTATCCTCTTTGGGGTATTGGCAGCCGTTATCCCGGCCCGCCAGGCCGCGCGGCTGGTGATCGTTCAGGCGTTGCGGTACGAGTAGGGGATATGCTCTGGCCCTCACCCATCCCCCGGCCCCTTCCCTCTCCCGCCTGCGGGAGAGGGAAGGGGCCGGGGGATGGGTGAGGGCCGGTTGTGCCGTCAATGCCGAAGACTTACTTCTCTCCTGCCTGGCGTCGGTTAATCAGCACGAGCAATCCAACCCCCGCGATGACGGCCAGCGCACCATAGATGGCCCATTCGGTCCGGCCGGTCATAAAACTGCCGGGCAAAACGTTGATGCCCTGCAAGAACCAGATGGCTCCCGCCAGGGCTAACAAAACGCCAATGATGCTCAAGATGATTCTCATGCCTAACCTCTGGTACGCGATGGAGCGCGGCAATAGATAGCCAATTGCTCAGTCCTCTATCCCCTGTTCGCCCCACACCAGTTCCGTAGTGCCAATTCTGACCGTGTCGCCGTCTTTCACGCCTGCCGTCACCAACGCCTGCGAGACGCCCAACGCCTCCAGGATACGCTGGAAGCGGGCAGCGGCCTCGTAGTAATCCCAATTGGTCATAGCCGCCGCGCGCTCTATGCGCACCCCGCGCACGCGCCAGGCGTCTCCTTCCCGCTCAACGGTGAAAGCCTTCTCATCGGGTGCCGGGCGAAAGACGACGACCTCTTCTTCTCCGGTCTCAGGCTCGGGCAACCCGGCCAGCCGCTCCGCCACACGGCGCATGAGCGGAGTGACACCCTCCCCGGTCACCGCGGAGATGGCGAAGGCCTCCTGGCCGCGCGCTTTTAATGCCCGCTCCACCTGCGGCCAGATGGCCCGCGCCTCCGGCAGGTCCAGCTTGTTCAGGGCTACGACCTGCGGCTTTTGCGCCAGCAGGGGGTTGAACAATTCCAGTTCCTGGTTGATGGCCTGCCAATCGCCCAGCGGATCGGGGCTGGCTCCGTTCAGTAAGTGGATCAGGAGGCGGGTGCGCTCCACGTGACGCAGAAACTGGTGGCCCAGACCCGCCCCTGTATGGGCTCCCTCAATGAGGCCGGGGAGGTCGGCCATGACGAAATCGCGGCCATCCACCAGGGCCACGCCCAGGTTTGGCTCCAACGTGGTGAAGGGATAATCGGCGATCTTGGGCCGCGCGGCGGTGACGACGGAGAGGAGGGTGGATTTGCCGGCATTGGGCACCCCGACGACGCCGACGTCGGCGATAAGTTTCAGTTCCAGTTTCAGCCAGCGTTCCTGTCCCGGCTCGCCGTTCTCGGCAAAGCGCGGGGCCTGGTTGGTGGGGGTGGCGAAAGATGCGTTGCCCCGCCCGCCGCGTCCACCCGCGGCCACCAGGAGGCGTTGCTCGGGGCGCGTCAGGTCGCCCAGGAGTTCGCCTGTCTCCGCGTCGCGCACCACCGTCCCCGGCGGCACGGGGACGAGGTAATCCGCGCCCGCGGCGCCGGTCTGATCTTTGCCGCGTCCGTGCTCGCCCCGCCCGGCCCGGAAGTGGACGTGCTTCCTGAAGAAGATGAGGGTGTTCAGATGCGGGTCCACCACGAGAGAGACGTCGCCCCCCTTGCCGCCTTTACCGCCGTTGGGGCCGCCCAGGGGGACGAACTTCTCGCGACGGAAAGAGACGCAGCCGTTGCCGCCATCTCCCGCCTTTACGTAAATCTTGGTTTCGTCAAACATTGTATTTCACACAAGACTCGTACCATATCCATCTAATGACGTATGAGACGTTCCCCACACGATGTAGGGACACCACGGGTTTGAAAGGGCTTCTACAGCCCGCGGTACACTTCACGCCGATGGCGGACGTAGTGAATCGTCACTTCCCTTATGTCTGTATCTACTTCGTACACAATACGATAGTCGCCCACCCGAATGCGGTAAAGGCGTTCAGATCCAGACAACTTGATCGCCTGTTGTGGCAGTGGCTCAGACCGCAGAGCCTCTATACGAGCCAGGACGCGAGCCACGACAGACTTTGGCAAAACGCGCAAGTCCTTTTCTACAGATGGTTTGAAGCGGATACTATAGGAGTCCATCTTCCTTTAGCCGCCGCTTCATCTCCTCAAGGCTAATTGGTTCTTCATCCCGCCGTTCGGCCACGACCGCCAGGTCGTGCAAATCCTCCAGCAATCGTTCGTACCGCTTGACGGGCAAGATCACCGCCGTTTTCTTGCCCCTTGCATCAATTACATACCGGTCTTCTAGCGCTTTCATTTTCGCCTCCTCATCTATTCTCAGCGCAGCACCCGCGCGTCGCCCACGCGCCGGGTCACCTTGCGCTCGTCCAGGTGCTCCATCAGCGCCAGCGCGTACTTGCGGCTGGTAGTAAAACGGTCGCGTACCTGTGCCACAGTGATACTTCCCTCGGACTGGATCAGCGCGAGGACTGCGGCGACCATCCTATCGTACTCCTCTCGCAGAAAGATAACGTCCTCGCTCGCTTTCACGAGCGCGCCCTGGTCCATCAGGGCTTGCAGCACGTCTGCACCGACACCGGCAGCCGCCTCGGCCAGGGAGGGGGGCGCGCTGGGGTTACGGCGGAAAGCCAGCAGCAACCCATCAATGCGCTGCTGCTGCTCCGGCGTGAAGCGCACCGTGTGATCGGGCGCGCGCACCGTCCCTTCGCCCTCGGCCAGCACACCCTCGGCCACGGCGCGGGCAACGATCTCGTTGAATAACTTGGGGGGCCAGTTGACCCCTTTCCTCTGGAGGCGACTTTTCAGTTCCTCGCGCGGCATCCCCGCCCGTAGGGGATATTGACGGTGATAATCGGAGAGTGCGCCGCCGATACGCTCGCGCAGGGCAGACCAGCCGGAGCGGGAAAGAAGATGAACGTTGCCCGCTAGAGGCTGCTGGGAATTGAGCAGCCCGCTTCCTTCCGGGTCGCGGCTGAGAACGATGACCTGCTCTGAGCGGATGAGTTCACCCAGTGCGGCCAGCGCGGCCTCCCGTGCCAGCCCGCTGCGGGCCAGGAGTTCTCCCGCTGTGGCCGGTTCCTCGCGCTCCAACGCGGCCAGAAGCAAATCTGCCGGTGCGCCGCGGGCCAGGGTCTCTAACTGGGCGATGATACCGGGGTGCAAGCGGCGATAGCGGCGGCCCGGCGCGGGGTTGACCACCTGGCCTCCGCCTAGCGTGCGGCTGGGTGACGGCTGCCGGATGATGAAATGGTCTCCCGCGGCCAGGGCGACCGGCTCAGACAGTTGCAGTTGCGCCCATGCCGCCGCTCCGGGGGCCAACTCTTCGGTATCCAGCAGGCGCACGTGGGCCGAGACCTGGGCCGAGCCGCTGAAAAAGTCCACAATGGCGTGGTGGTGGAGAGGGCCGGGCACGTTTGAGAGAGCATAGAGGCGCGCGTCGGCCAGAAGTGTCGCCTGCACTTGCTCCGGCAGAGCGACGACCTGCCCCCGCCGCACCTGGTTTACGTCAACGCCCGTTAGATTCATCGCCACGCGGCTGCCGGGCACGGCTTGAGCGATCTTCTCCCGATGGGTTTGCAATCCCCGGATACGGGCGCGCAAGCCCGCGCTCGGCACAATCTCTACCTCCTGGCCGATGGTGAACGCCCCATCTACCAGGGTTCCTGTTACCACGGTGCCAAAGCCCGCCACCGTGAAAACCCGGTCAACAGGGAGGCGCGGGCGGCCCCGGTCGCGCCGCGCCGGGGTGCGGGCCACTACTTCATCCAATGCGGCGAGGAGCGCGGGCAACCCCTGGCCCGTGCGCGCCGATACCGAGACAATGGCCGCGCCCGCGAGGGAGGTTCCCGCCAATGCCTCGCGTATCTCCGCCTGTACCAGATCCAACCACTCCACGTCCGGCGCCAGGTCGGCCTTGGTCAGAGCCACCACACCGGCAGAAACCCGGAGGAGATCAAGGATCGCTAGATGCTCACGGCTCTGCGGCATCATGCCTTCATCGGCGGCGACGATAAAGAGGGCGGCATCTATGCCGCCCACCCCTGCCAGCATGTTCTTGATGAAGTCAATGTGCCCCGGCACATCAATGATCCCGACCCTCTCGCCGCCGGGCAAGGTCAACCAGGCGAAGCCGAGATCAATGGTCATCTCTCGTTCCTGCTCTTCCTTGAGACGGTCGGGGTTTATGCCGGTGAGAGCAAGGACCAGGGAAGACTTGCCGTGATCTACGTGACCGGCAGTACCGATGACATGCACCTGCCCACCTCAGCCAGTTACGATCTGCGACGGTGGCGCCGTGCGGCCATTCTTCTTGGTACGGCCTTCCAACGCTTCTTCCAACGACTTCCACCAACGCTGGGCCTCGGCCATGCGATGCGCGCCGTAGGTTTCTTGCAGGTGCCAGAGCTGGGCTAATTGCACCTCGTGCAGCTCAAGTGTCTCGTGGAGGGGAACGAAACGTGCGGCCAGATCGCGGTTGGTTTTGATCTGCTCCTGCCGCTCATGTTCCCACTCCAGGTCGTGTTTCTTCCAACGCTTTTCGTCATCCGCCTGCCAATCTAACAACTCTTTGCGTTGCCGCTCCTCGCCCAACCGCTGCAACTCGGCCACCTGGTTTTGGTCCCGGCGGATCTGCTCCTCAAATTTAGAGAGGGCCGCGAGAGATTGTTTGGCCGCCTCGTACTGTTCGGCGAATTGCTGGATTTGCTTGTTTTGGCGTTCAACCAGTGCCCGTTGGGCGGTAAAATCCTCGGCCCATTGCGTCATCTGCCGGTAACGTTCTACCTCTGCCAGTTTCGTCGCCTCAATGAATTGGTCTTGATTGCGTTTCAGTTCGGCGGCAATGGGTTGGATGATGCTCGTCGCCCGCTCTACCTTCTGCAACCCTCCCTCAAGAGGCGGCAACCGTCCGCCAACCGCCTCAATGCGCTTGAGGAGTTCCACTGTCTCCTGTTGTAGTTGGGCAATGCGCTTGTTGTCCTGCTGGCGCTGCTCAATCA
>JADYZS010000093.1 GCA_020853075.1 Anaerolineae bacterium
GCGCACGGGCCGCGATCCGCGCGGTTTTGATTGGAGCCAGTGGGCCCAGGGCCAGCCGGGCGGCAACGTGCGGGTGGAGTACGGTGATCTGGGCGATCTCTTCGGCAGCGGCGGGGGCTTCTCCGACTTTTTCCAGGCCATCTTTGGCGGCACGGGTGGCCGCGGCGGCGAGAGCGCCTTTGGCCGAGGGATGGACTTTGATGAGGTGATGGGGGGGCGCAGGACGACCACCATGCCGCGCGGGCGCGACCTGGAACATCCCGTTGAGATCACGCTGGAGGAAGCGTATCGCGGCACCCAACGCATCTTGCAGGTGGATGGCAAGCGTCTGGAAGTCAAAATCCCCGCGGGCGTGAAGACGGGGAGCCGGGTGCGTGTCTCCGGTGAAGGGATCGGCGGTAAGAACGGCAGCAAGGGCGACATCTACCTCCGGGTAGAGGTGCGGCCCCACGAGACCTTTGAGCGCAAGGAGCAGAACCTCTATTGCGAAGTGCCGGTAGATCTTTACACGGTCATCCTGGGCGGCGAGGCGCGCGTGCCGACGCTGGACGGCGCGGTTTCGCTGCGCATCCCGCCGGAGACCCAAAGCGGGCGCACCTTCCGCCTGCAAGGGCTGGGGATGCCGGGCCCACGTGCGCCCGACCAGAAGGGCGACCTTTATGCTAAAGTGCGGGTCGTCCTGCCGCAAGGGTTGAGCGAGAAAGAGAAGGAACTTTTCCGTGAACTCGCGCGGCTGAAGAAATCGTGATGAAGGAGGTGAGGCGTATGGGTGCTGCGGATAGCCGCGAATCGCCGTGCTACATCATGAGCGTGGCGGCCCGGCTGGTGGAACTCCACCCGCAAACGCTGCGCCGGTACGAGGACATCGGCCTGGTGAAACCGGCGCGCGTCTCCGGCAAGCGGCTTTACTCGCCGAAGGATATTGAGCGGCTCCGCTTCATCACGCGCCTCACCGATGAATTGGGTGTGAACCTGGCCGGGGTGGAGGTCATCTTGAACATGACGGAGCGGCTGTCGCGCCTGCAAGAGGAGATGGAGCAGATGCAGAGCCGGTTTGAGGAGGAAATTGCCCACCTACGACAGAGGCTCAACAGCCCTGACAACCTGGCCTAGTGATCTTTAGGAACGGCGTTTTGCAGGTGAAGGAGGGAAAAGGGACGAGCATCAGCGGGCGCAGGCCCAGCACCCGTATCAATCCGATGAGGAGAAAGCAACCATGATACGCGAGCAGGAAGTGCAGGAGTTGGTAGAGTTCCGCAGCAACGGCGCGCCGGTTCTCAGCATTTATCTGAACCTGGACCCTACTCGCCGCAGCACCGAGCAGTATAAGTTGGCTTTACGTAATCTCCTGGCGACTGCCGATTTAGCCGATGCTGCCGATGCGGCTCGTGTGGAGCGCTACGTCGGTTTTGAGTATAACTGGCAGGGCCGCGGCCTGGCCTGCTTCAGTTGCCAGAGGGTGGGCTTCTGGCGGGCTTACCCGCTCCTGGTGCCTGTGCAAGACCAGGTCTATGTGGGCGACAGGCCCTACGTCAAGCCCCTGAGCGATCTGATGGACAACTATTCGCGCTACGGCGTGGTGCTGGTGGATCAGGAGGGGGCGCGGCTTTTCATCTACAACCTGGGCCAATTGGAGGAGGCTACAGGGACCCTGGGGTTAGAGATCAAGCGCCATAAAAGGGGAGGTTCCTCCGCGGCGCGGTATCAGAGCCGCGCCGACGAGCACGCCAACCAGAACCTGAAGTCAGCAGCCGAACTCGCCACACGCTTCTACACCGAAGGCCGTTGCCGGCGGCTCCTGGTGGGAGGCCAGGATGAAACGGTGGCCCGTTTCCAGGAGTATCTGCCGAAGGCGCTGCGAGAGCGGGTGGTCGGGACCTTCTCCATCGGGATGAACGCCTCGCCTGCCGAAGTGAAAGAGCGCACACTGGAAATGGCGCAGCGCGTAGAGGAACAGGAAGATGCCGCCCTGGTGGAGCAGATCGTCACGACGGCGGCGAAGGGCGGCGCAGCAGTCACCGGCCTGGGCGATACCCTGGCCTCGCTGCAAGAGGAGCGGATGCACAAACTCGTCATCGCCGAAGGTTTTCATGCGCCCGCTTATCGTTGCGAGCGTTGCCGCCACATCGTGGTGGAGCCGTTGAACGCCTGCCCCCTCTGTGGCAGCAAGATGCACCTCATCGCCGATGCGGTGGATTCGCTGGTGCGCCGTGCCATTGAGCGCGGGGCGGAGGTCAACTTCGTGCGGGACAACGAGGCCCTTGTACGCGCCGGCTCCATCGGCGCGCTGTTGCGATATTGAACGCGGGAGAGGTATGTAAGGAGCATAAGTGGACGAAAAGAAGCGGCTGGCGGTGGATGCTCGTCTGCACAAAGAGCAAATCATCTGGCTGGCGACAACGCGGCCCAACGGTGCGCCGCACTTGGTTCCTATCTGGTATGCCTGGGACGGCAGCAAGGTCTATTTTGCCACGCCACCCAATACCCAGAAAATCCGCAACATCCGGCAGACACCGC
>JADYZS010000094.1 GCA_020853075.1 Anaerolineae bacterium
ATTGTGGGACCCATACTCCTCGCCGCGCTCTGCTTGGTTCAGCCCATCCTCGCGGCGCGGGCGAACTGGCCTAACCTGGACCGCTCCGCCGCGTGGGAAGTGCACGATTACGGCGTGGACATGCTGAGCCAACTTCCACCCCACGGCGCAACGGTGGTGGGCATCCTGGGTGAGATGACGCTTCTGCGCTATGTCCAGCAGACGGAAGGGCTGCAACCCGACCTGAGGACGGTGGTGGCCGATGCGGAGGACGCACGCCACGCGGCCATCATGCGCGCCTTAGAGGCCGATGGCGCGGTCTATATCACGCGCCCGCTGACCGGTGCGCCAGAGCGCTATTCCCTTTCCGTCGCCGGGCCGCTGGTGCGCGTCTGGTTGAAGGGGGGCACATTCTTGCCTCCACCGCCACACCCTCTTAACGCTGATTTCCTCGACGGCAAGGTGCGCTGGGCGGGGTATGACCTGGCCTGGCGGGAGATACACCGGGGGACGGTGGCCCGCGTGACGCTGTGGTGGGGGGTAAGGGCCGCGCCGGAGGCCGATTACAAGGTCTCGGCCCGGCTGCTGGACGGCGGCGGACGAGCCATTGTCCAGGTGGATGACGTGCCGGTGCACAACACCTACCCCACACGCGCCTGGCAGGCCGGTGAAACGGTGCTGGATGGCTACGATTTGCCGCTCCCGCGCGGCGCAGGCCCCGCCGCGTATCGCCTCCTTATCATCCTTTACGACCCGGCTACCGGCGCGGAGGTGAGCCGCGCGGAGGTGCCGGTCAGTTGAAGCGTCCAGGAGGACGAATGACAGGCCACAGGCATAGATCTTCTGAATCCCCTTGACCCTGACGAGCAGATGCCGTTGGCTCAGGCACGGGCGATTCTGGGCCCGCAGGTCGTCCCCTGTGGCGGCCTGAACAAGCACTTCTTTGACTGGACGAGGGATGAACAGGTGGCCCATCTGCGCGACGTGGTGGCAAACGGGCGCAGATACTGGCCGCACGTCCTGATGGATTCCGGCGGCATCCCCGACAACGTGACGCGCGAGTGGTTTGCTCGGTTCCTGGCAGCGAGCCGGGAGAGCAGAGGATAACGATAGAGACATGAGTACCGGACAATGGGCGACCCTATACCGCAAAACGCTCCTGGCAGACGTGGTTCCGTTCTGGATGAAGTACTCACTTGACCCCAGGACAGGAGCCATCAACAACTGCCTGGCGGACGACGGCAGGCTCCTTTCGGAAGATAAATATCTCTGGTCGCAGGGGCGCGCCTTGTGGACCTTCTCTGCCCTCTACAATCGCGTGGAACGCCGGCCGGAATGGTTAGCCGTTGCTCGCGGCCTCTACGACTATCTGGCTCATCGTGGCCGGGACGACGAGGGCCGCTGGCTATACCGGCTGGACGCCGAGGGTCGTGTGCTGGAACGCGACATCAGCATCTACGTGGACGGGTTCGTCATGCTGGGCCTGGGCGAGTATTACGCTGCCACGGGAGACGAAGGGGCTGCGAGGTTAGCCCTGGAGACGTTCGGGAATACCTATGGTCGCTTGCGCAGGCCGGGGAGTTACCGGATCGCGCCGTATGCTATTCCGCCCGGCCTCAAGACCCACGGCGTTTTTATGCTCTATTCCCACGTCTATCACCAGGTGGGAAAGGCGCTCAACCGGCCGGAGGTTGCACAGGTGGGTTACGACTTTGCCCACGAAATCTTGCGGGATTTCTACATCCCCGAAAAAGAGGCGATATTGGAGTTTGTGACGTTGGACGGCAGGTTTGTGGATTCGCCGCCCGGACGCGTCTGTCTCCCCGGCCACGTCCTGGACTCTATGTGGTTTCTTATCAGCATGTTTGAGGATGCCGGCGAGCACGATCTGATCCGGCAATGTTGTCGCCTGATCCGGCGGCATCTGGAACTGGCGTGGGATGAGGAATACGGCGGCTTGCGCCTCGCCCTGGATATTGACGCCCAGGAGCCGATCTTCTGGCAGAAGGCCGATTACAAACCGTGGTGGGTGCAGGTGGAAGCGCTCGTGGCAACTGCTTACGCCTATCTGCATACGCGCGCGGATTGGTGTCTGGACTGGCACCAGAAGGTGCAGAGATATGCGTATGCTCACTTCCCTGTGCCCGCAGGCGAATGGACGCAGTGGCTAGACCGTCGCGGCCATCCAGGCAAGACTGCGGCCCTGCCGGTCAAGGACCCGTTTCATCTTCCGCGCGGGCTCATCTACCTGATAGATTTGTGGGAAAGAAGGATCCCAGAGATGGTCGCGACCCCGGGCCGGGCTGTTGGCTGACATCTCCGGCGAATCGTGATAAAATGCGGGTGGTGAGAAAGGGATGATGTTAACGCAGAAGTATCCGAACACGGGCCAACGGGTGCCCGATTTTGATTTGCCGTCGTCCGCAGGCCGGCGCGTCGCCACATCCTCCTATCGCGGCCGCCGCAACCTGGTGCTGGCCTTCGTCGGGAAACCCGCCGCGGATGCCGCTCGCGCGCTCCTAACCACCCTGGCCGCGCATTACCCCGAATTCGCCGAGGAAGAGGCCGAGGTACTGGCGGTGATTCAGGGTTCCATCCAGGAGGCGGAGAGGGCCAAGCGACAGGATACGCTCCCTTTCCCGCTCCTGGCCGACGAGGAGGGCACGGTCCATCGCTCCTTCGGCGCGCTCGCGTCCGCGGCCATCTATATCACGGACCGCTTCGGCGAAATCTTCGGGGTCTATCGCACTGGCGCGGGAGAGCCTCTTCCCACCGCGGAAGAGATGCTGGACTGGCTCCGCTTTATCGGGCTCCAATGTCCGGAGTGAGGAGTCCCCGAATGGCCGGCGTAGGTTACGCCGCAGCAAGAGTACCCGGGAGAACGGCAGATGATTCAGACGAAACGCGTGTACGAGCCGCCGGAGCCCGCTGATGGCGCTCGCTTTCTGGTAGAGCGCCTGTGGCCGCGCGGCATCAAGAAAGAGGCTCTCCGGCTGGACGGTTGGTTGAAGGACGTAGCCCCCAGCGATGCGCTGCGCCGCTGGTTCGGCCATGATCCGGCCCGCTGGGAAGAGTTTCGGCGTCGCTACCTTGCCGAGTTGAACGCTCATCCGGCGGCGTGGCGACCTCTGGTAGAGGCAGCCCATCGCGGCGACGTCACCCTTCTCTATAGCGCCCGCGATACAGAGCACAACAGCGCCTTGTTGTTAAAAGAATATCTGGCTGCCAAACCGGGCGAGAGATAGCCCGTATGACCTGAGGAGAGGCGATGACAACATCTTGGCACCGTATTCGTTATCCGTTGCTGGCCCTGGGGATGGTCGCTCTGCTGGCAGCCATGTGGGCCGGTTTGCTCCGCCTGGGCTGGGGATTACCCATGCTGCGCCCCACGCTGCCCATTGCCCACGGGCCCCTGATGGTCTCCGGCTTCCTGGGGACGCTGATCAGCCTGGAACGGGCGGTAGCCCTGGGCCGCCGTTGGACTTATGTCCCACCGCTGCTGACCGGCCTGGGTGCCTTGGTTCTGATCGCAGGCTTGCCAGGCACAATCGGGCCACTGTTGATAACCTTTGGTAGCCTGGGTCTGGTGGCCGTCTTCGCCGTCATTGTGCGTCGCCAGCCGGCCCTCTATACCATGACGATGGAAATTGGGGCAATCGCCTGGCTGGTCGGCAACGGCCTCTGGCTCGCCGGGCGGCCTCTCTACAGCGTCGTCCTCTGGTGGGCCGGCTTCCTGGTGCTGACCATCGCGGGAGAGCGGCTGGAGCTCAGCCGCCTGCTCCACCTTTCCCGATGGAGCCAGATCGCTTTTCTGGTGATCGTCGGCGTCTTTCTCGCCGGGCTCGTGGTGGCGATCCCGGCTCTGGCTGTGGGTATGCGCCTGGCGGGTGCAGGCATGGTCGCGCTGGCCTTGTGGCTTCTGCGTCACGATATTGCCCGCCGCACGGTGCGCCAGACAGGGTTGACCCGCTTTATCGCCGTAAGTCTCCTCGCTGGTTATGTCTGGCTGGGTATCGGCGGGCTGCTAGGTCTGTTCTTCGGCGAGGTTGTGGCCGGGCCGCGCTACGACGCCGTGCTGCACTCCATCTTCCTGGGATTCGTCTTCTCCATGATCTTCGGCCACGCGCCCATTATCTTTCCGGCAGTGCTGGGCACAAAAGTCGCGTTCCGCTCCGCTTTCTATGTTCATCTCGCCTTGCTCCACCTCTCGCTCCTCTTGCGCATAGCGGGTGATCTGGCAAGTTGGGTACCTGGGAGACAGTGGGGCGGTTTGCTCAATGTGGTGGCTTTGCTGCTGTTCCTGGCGAATATGGCGCGGGGGATGCGCAGCCCGGCGAGTAAGGCCTGACACTCCTCTAAGGAGGCATGATGCCCACCGATCTGTTTGACCTGCACGCGCACGATTTGCAGCAGAGCGAGGCTCCCCTCGCCGCGCGCATGCGCCCCCGCACGCTGGATGAATTCGTCGGCCAGGAGCATATCCTGGGCGCGGGCAAGTTGCTGCGCCGTGCCATTGAAGCGGATCGCCTCTTCTCATCTATTCTCCTCTGGGGGCCGCCGGGCACAGGCAAGACGACGCTGGCGATGATCATCGCCAACACGACGAAATCAACCTTTGAGACGATGAGCGCGGTCCTCGCGGGCGTGGCCGACATCCGCCGCGTAGTGACCGAGGCCCGCGAGCGGCGCGGGATGCACGGCCAACGCACCATCCTCCTGGTGGACGAGATTCACCGCTTCAACAAGGCGCAGCAGGATGCGCTCTTACCCCACGTGGAAGATGGGACGATCATCCTCATCGGCGCAACGACGGAGAACCCCTATTTTGAGGTCGTTGGCCCACTTCTATCTCGTTCGCGCGTTTTCCAGATGCGCCCCCTTGCGGGGGAGCAGATATTGTTGCTTCTGCGCCGCGCCCTGACCGACGTGGAGCGAGGCTACGGTCGCCGCCGCATCGTGGCGGCGGACGAGGCATTGGCTCACCTGGCCCATATCTCCGGCGGCGACGTGCGCACCGCGCTCAACGCGTTGGAACTGGCGGTGGAATCCACGCCGCCCGGTGCGGACGGCATCGCGCATTTGACGTTGGAGGTCGCCCAGGAGTCCATCCAGCGGCGCGCCATACGCTATGATCGCGCTGCCGACGAACACTACGACACGATTTCCGCTTTCATCAAGGCAGTGCGCGGGTCCGACCCCGATGCCGCGCTCTACTGGCTGGCGAAGATGGTCTATGCCGGGGAGGATCCGGAGTTCATCATGCGCCGCCTCCTGATCCTGGCGGGCGAGGATATCGGCCTGGCCGACCCCCACGGCATCGTCGTCGTCGCCTCGTGCGCCCACGCGTTGCAATACGTGGGCCTGCCGGAGGGCCAGTATCACCTGGCGTTAGCGACCCTCTACCTGGCGACCGCGCCCAAGTCCAATTCGGCGGGAGCCTTCTTCAGAGCGCTGGCCGAGGTAGAGGAAGGGGGAAAAGTAGAAGTTCCTGACCACCTAAAGAGCGGCGGCCGCGACGCCGAAGCACTGGGCCATGGGAAGGGCTACCTATACCCTCATGACTTCCCCGGCCACTGGGTAGAGCAGCAGTATCTACCGTGGGCGCTCCAAGACAAACGCTTCTACCAGCCGGGCGACCAGGGGTACGAACGGCAGATCGCGGAGCGGCTGGCCCGCTGGCGGGGGAAGGAATGATGACTACGGCCCCCTCCCTGCCCTTTGGCAAGGGTAGGCATTTCTATCGTGAGCGGCTTTAGGAGTGCTTTACCCCTCACCCCTGGCCCCTCTCCCGCAAGCGGGAGAGGGGAGTCGGCCTAACCCCTCTCCCCTCTGGGGAGAGGGAAGGGTGAGGGGCGATCAAACTCTCGCAATAGGTCACTCACAGAAATACCTACCCCTGTGAGCTCCCTGCCCTTCCCTGCATACTCGCCGCTTGCGCCCTACGGGTGCGTTCTTCCCAACGCCAAGCGGGGGGGTAAGGGTGGGGGCCGATGAATACGATATACCGAACCCTACCCCACTTCCCAAATCGCAGGCCGCGCATAAGCCTTTCCGTCCACCGTGACGGAGATCAGCGGCCAATCGGGCGAGGCGGTCAACACCTCGTTCCCCTGCTCACCCACCAGGATCGTGTCTTCGGACTTCGTGCCGGTGATGCTGGGGTTCCAGGCGCAGGCCATGCCTGCCGCCAGTGGGTCGTGGGTCGTGGGTGTGGCAACCATCTCTCGCGGCTCGTAACTGGCAGGGCCGCCCTGGTGGTGCAGACGCCACTCGTCGGGGAAGCCAGTCGCGGCGTAGGTCTCCGTGATGCGGCGGAAGATGTCGGAGAGGCGTGCGCCAGGCCGCGACGCGGCGATGACCGTCGCGTCCAAGCGCGCCACCGCCTCGCTCTTGCGCCGCAACTCCTCCGGCAACCGCCCGAAATGGACGAGGCGCGTCACCGAGGCCACCAGGCCTTCTTTGCGCCCGCAGAGGACGAGCATCGCGTATTTCTCCAACTTCTTCGCCGTCGGCAGGGGATGGCGGAAGGCAAAGATGCGCTCGTCCGTCGCGATCAGGTTGACGATGGGGAGCGCGCCCCGCGCCATAGACTCCTCTGCCAGCAGAGCGGCGATCTCGTACTCCGTCTGGCCGGGGCGCACACGCCGGATTGCCGCCGCGATGGCCTCGCCGCAGAGTTTCCCCAGGGCGCGGTATCGCGCCTGCTCCTCCGGCAACAGGTGCATCCGCAAACGGGAGACTTCCGCAGAGAGATCCGCTGCGCCTGGATAGAGCCCGTCGGCCCCCAGTTTCAGCCCCTTGGCTAACTCCGCCACGTCAGGGCCGCCCTCGTACCAGGGGGCGGGGCGCAGGGTGAAACCCAGGGCCGCCAACCGCTCCTCTTTCTCCAGGCGTGTCGCCTCAATGTTGGTGGTCAAGACAAATTTAGCCTGGGGCGTGAAAAGGAGCGCGGCTGCACCCACGTCCGCCGCGGTGTTGACGTAACCGGACGCGCCGCCCGTGGCCCAGGCGAAACTGCTGATGCGGCGCAGCAAGAGCGCGCCGAGCCCCCTCTCTTTCAGCAGCGCGTGGATGCGTTGTTCTTTCTGCGCAAGTTCGTTCATGGTATTGTCTCCTCTCAAAACGTTGGTGAACCGGGCTATATCATCCAGTCAAAGAGTGCCGTCAGCCGCCCGCCCGGCGCCCGCAGCAGGCCCTGATAGACCTCTTGTGCGTTGCGCGGCGAGGCAAGGGCATAGAGACCATCCACCCGGATATGCCCCTCTGCCAGCCAGCGCAAGGCAGCCCCCAGATTTCCGAAGATGCTGTTCTGGCGAAAGTCCGTTGTTTGTAGCGGCAATTCCCACTCCCAACCGCTGCGCAGCACGGCGTACTTGCGAAACACGGCATCTAATATGTCGTGGGCGAAGAGAGCGGTCTTGCGCGCCCAGGGCACTCCGACCAACACCACCTCCCCGCGCCTCTGCACCACGTTGCACCCATCCAGCGCGGCCTGCTCGTGGCCGGAACACTCCAACACCAGCGCCACTTTCCCGGCGATAGCCGGATCGTCTAAGGGGGCGCGCGGCAGCACGTGCCGGATGCCCGCTTGCTCGGCAGTGCGGCGGCGCGCTTCCGCCGGATCGCAGGCGATGACCTCGTAACCGCAGAGGTCAAATACCCTGGCGGCCAGATGCCCCACGAGCCCCAGCCCTGTCACCAGGACTTTCGCCGGTGGGCGGGCCGTGGTCGTCGTCAGGGTGCTCATGCTGATCGCCATCATCCGTGCAAACACGGCGGTCTTTGGGAATAACCCCGGCGGCACAGGAAGCACTTTATCCCTGGTCTGCCGCTGGAATGATTGGTGAGCGCCCATGCTAAAGGCAAGATCGCCTGCCCGGATGTCGGTGACCCCGCTCCCTACCCCGTCCACGCGGAACACGGCGGCGTAGCCTGGGTTGATGGGAAACTTGCTTCTGGGTTGCAAGCCCTGGTACATTGCCAGTTCTGTGCCGGGGCTGATGAGTGTCGCCAGAGACGGCCCTGCGACCTCGTTGGCCCCAAGCGGCCCGGCGTCTCGCTCCACCTCTACCGGTTCTGCCTGTTCCTGGGCTATGAAGGTAATCCGCTGCATCTTTGGGGTGGTCACAGGCTCTCTATCCCCAGGCCCTTTGCGACCAACCGGATGTGTCCGGCGGCCAACGCGTACTCTTCTGCAGAACGTAGGTGCTCAATCATCAGCGGCGTGTCCGGGTCTAGCCTGTTGAGTTCTTGCAGGAAAGTACGGTAATCCAATCCGCCCAGGCCCGGACGCACCTCATCCAGGTGGACGGTGAGTTTGTCGGCCAGCGCGATGTCCTTGGCGTGGCAACTCTTGATGTGGGGGCCGAGGGCCTCAAAGCACTCCTGGAGAAGCGCGCCGTTGTGGAAGAATCTCTGCGGGCTGCAAACGATGTTCACCGGGTCCAGGTGAACGGCAAAACGCTCACGATGGATGGCGCGGATCAGATAGAGATACGACTCCGGCGAGTCAGGATAGACCCAGGGCATTGCCTCCAGAGTGTAAAAGGTGCGGGTTGGCTTCACGCTATCTATGATCTGCTGCACCGATTCTACAATGAGGTCAAAGGTCTCTTGGGTGAGATTGTCGGGGTGGGGGCCCGCCCACCTTTCGCCGCGCGAACCGGCGACGTTGACGCAGCAGCGCGCGCCGATGCGGTCGGCAAGAGCCAGCTGTTCCTGGCAGCGGGCGATGGCGTCGCGCCGCACCTTCTCATCGGCAGCGATGGGATTGTTAGTCCATGCACCCACTTCCGCGATGACGACGTCTGCCGCGGTTGCCGCTTTGGCGTAGGCCCGGATGACGTCATCGCCCTGGCCGGCCTGTACTGGACAATAGGCCGCCCGGTAGCCGAGGCCACGCACGGCAGCCGCCCATTGCTCTGGATCACCTTGATTCCCGGAAACGGGGCCACCGAGCCGCATGGCACACCTCCTATCTTCAACTTTTCAACTAACTGCTGGCGCTGGTGTAGTGCCGCAAGGCGTAGCGCCAAAAGAGGGTCGCGCCTGTGAAGAGGCCGGCGGCCAGGAGCAAGGCATACAGGGCGTACAACGGCTCCAGGCGGCCAACGACTGCTGCTGCCGGAACCGTTGTGATGAAGGCGATGGGCACGACAAACGTGAGGAGCCCCTGCACCCAGCGCGGGAAAGCGGTCACCGGAAAACGCGCGGTCTCGTAGAAGGAACTGAACAACTCCGCAATGTTGTCCACCCGCACGAACCAAAAGGCGAGGGTTACCAGCGCCAGCCAGATGCTATACACGATGACGGTGGCCGCTACGACGAGCCCAACGAAAAGGAGCACCTGAACGATGGTAACCTTCGCGCCCAGGCGTTGCAGCGCATAGACGACGATGCCCAGACCCATCACCACGTCCACCAGCCGCCAGATAACCAGATAGCGAAGACTGGCAAGGAACTGGCTGTTGACCGGCTTGGCGAGGACGAAATCAAAGGTGCCCAGGCGGATGGATTCTACCAGGCGGTCAATGTTGGGCCGCAGCACGGCGGACATGATGCCGTTCATCAGAAAATAGAGGCCCAGGATGACCAGGACTTCGTAATAAGTCCAACCGCCGATGCGGTCGGTGTGCTGGAAGAAGATGCCGGTGCCGATGATGGACCAAAATAGCCAGAACGCGCTCATGACCAGGTTGACGAGAAAGTTAGTGCGATATTCCAACTCGGTCAGGAGCGCGTTCTTGTAGAAGATGGTGAGAAGGCGCAGGTAACGCATCGTCAATCCGAAGGCACGCCTGGGCGTGTGCTCATTTCTTTCTGCTTACGACGACGCCATCCCGCAAGGGCACGACGATGGTTTCCAGGTCTGGATGGTTTGCCACCCGGCGCGTGTACTCCAAGACGCCGCGCACGTTCGCTACTGGGTTTGCGTCCAATATCCTGCTGCCCGCAAAGGCATTATCCATTACCATTAAGCCGCCGGATGCCAGGCGCGGCAGGCAGAGGTCAAGGAGCCGCAGCGCAAAATCGTCTTGCGAGGCACTGCACGCCAGGTCGTTGAAGATGAAATCGTACGGCCCGGCCAGCGACGGGAGCACCTTCAGCGCGTCGCCCAGGATGACTTCCACCATCCCGGCATAGCCCGCGCGGGCAAAGTTGGCGCGGGCAAACTCTGCCCGCTCGCGGTTCATCTCAAGGGTGGTCACGCGGCCATGCAGCGGGGCGACGGCAGCCGCCAGCCAGAGGCCGGAGTAGCCGGTGGCCGTGCCCAGTTCCAGCACGCGGCGCGCGCCGTTCGTGCGGGCCAGTAGGTAAAGGAGGTTGCCCTCCACCGGCCCCACGATGGGGACGTGGTTCGTACTCGCGTGTTCCTCCAACTCTTGCAGCACCGACGACCGCGGCGGCACGAGGCCGGCAAGATATTCCTCAATGGCGTGATTGACGATGGGATCAGGCATGATGGCTCCTACCGCCACGCCTGCGGCACATAAGCCGGAAGCGTCTGCGGCGCGAAGATCCGCTCCAAGCGGACAAAGCGCTGTCGCCCATCCACCAGCGGGATGGTCGGCCATTGGTCGCCGATGAGAGGCCGCGCATAGCGCACGAACTCGTCGGTCACGTCTATGCGGTTCGGCGCGATCCAGGCCTGGGGGAAGTTCCGTTCCGAGTTGGCGACCTTCTCCAGGGAGACCTTGTCGTAGCGCACGTTATAGACGGGGCCGGGCTCCCGCAGGATGGTGCTCATGTAGCCCGATCCCTCCTCGGCGGCGATGAGGGCTGCCTGTTGGCCCAACGTGTAGGCCTCCTCCAGATCCACCGTGGAGGCATAGACCATGTTGTGGCGCTGGTCGGTGCCGGAGACGTTGCCGCGCGCCGCGCCGCGCGCGGCCAGGCCAACGCCGTTCAGATAGTTGACCACGATCTGCTCCACCGTCTGCTGGCTGGAGGAGAACTGCGTGTGGCCGAAGCTATCCTTCACCTCGCCGATGTCCCCCACGTCAAACCCTTCGCTCACGACGACGAGGCAGCGCCCGCTGCGCCGCAACTCGTCGTTGACCAGGTCGGCCATCGCCGCCAGGGAGAGGCCCGATTCCGGCAGGTAGATCTGCAGCGGCATCTCGCGGCAGGGGTCGGCCAGGCGCGCCGCTGCCGGGATGAAGCCGATCCGCCGCCCCATCGCCTGCAATACGAGCACCGGATCGGCGGGTGCTGACCCCGCGTTCTCCTCGTTGGCTCCCTGGATGGTCAGCGCCCAATAGCGGGCGACGCTGCCGTAGCCCGGCGTGTGGTCAATCAACTTGAACTCGCTGTCGCCCACGTCGTTGTCAATCGTCTTCGGGCCGCCGGTCGCCACCAGGTCAAGCCCCCGCTCCTGGGACAGTCTGGCAACCTTATGCGCGGTGTCCATGGAGTCGTTGCCGCCGATGTAGAAGAAGTAGCCGATGTCGTGAGCCTTGAAGACCTCTATGATGCGGGCGAAATCCTCCTGCTGTTTGCTGCGCAGTTTGTAGCGGCAGGTGCCGATGCTCCCCGCCGCTGGTGTCGCGCTCAGGAGGGCGATCTCCTCGGCGGGCTGGGCCGACAGGTCCAGCAATTCTTCTTTGAGAACGCCCTCAATGCCGTGGTAACCAGCATAAACCCGGCCAAACTTGCCGGGCAAGGCCTGGCACATCTCTACGATGCCGCGCAGGGTGTTGTTGATGACCGGCGTCGGGCCGCCTGATTGGGCAACGATGACGTTCTTGTTCCCCATAGTTATTTCGTCCACTCCGTGTGGAAAGTGCCCTCTTTGTCCACGCGCCGGTAGGTATGCGCGCCAAAGTAGTCGCGCTGGGCTTGTGTCAAATTGGCCGGGAGCCGCTCGCTGCGATAGGCATCAAAGTAGGCCAGAGACGCGCTGTGGGCCAAGAGTGGGATCCCCATCTCTACCGCCGTCCGCACCACCAGCCGCCAGGCGTCCTGCCGCTTCTCCACCGCGGCGCGGAAACTATTGTCCAACAGCAGGTTGACCAGGGCGGGGTTGCGCCCGTAGGCAGCCATGATGTCGTTGAGAAGGCCGGCGCGAATGATGCAGCCGGCCCGCCAGATCTTGGCGATGTCGCGCAGGTTCAGGTCGTAGCCGTATTCCTGTGACGCGATTTGCATGAGCGCCAGGCCCTGGGCATAGGATGTGATCTTGCTGGCATAGAGCGCGTCGCGGGCTGCATCAACGAGGTGCTGGCGGCTGCCCATATATTTGGGCACGGGGCCGCGTATCACTTTGCTCGCCTTCACCCGCTGCGGCTTGAGCGCAGAAATGATGCGGCTCTCCACGGCGGCGTTGATCGTCGGCGTCGGCGCGCCGACGTCCAGCGCGTTCTGGCTGGCCCATTTGCCGGTTCCCTTTTGCTGCGCCTCGTCCAGGATCACGTCCACCAGAGGTTTCCCCGTCTCTTCGTCCGTCTTGACCAGGATCTCCGACGTGATCTTGATGAGGTACGACTGAAGTTCACCCTTGTTCCACTCGGCGAAGATACCGGACATCTCCGCCGGAGAAAGGCCCAGGCCACGACCTAGGAGATCGTAGGTCTCGGCAATCAGTTGCATATCGCCGTATTCAATGCCGTTGTGTACCATCTTGACGTAGTGACCTGCGCCGCGCGGGCCCATGTAGGCCACGCAGGGCTCACCGTCCTCGGCTTTGGCGGCGATGGCGCGGAAGATGGGCGCGATGGCCTCCCA
The DNA here is from genome assembly GCA_020853075.1 of Anaerolineae bacterium. Taxonomy (GTDB): domain Bacteria; phylum Chloroflexota; class Anaerolineae; order JADYZS01; family JADYZS01; genus JADYZS01. The sequence goes on from JADYZS010000094.1 coordinate 12,703, forward strand.
CGCCTCGCGCTGGCCGCCGGGCATCAGGCTGGGCCCCCACAAGGCTCCCTCCTCGCCGCCCGACACGCCGGTGCCGATGTAATTGAAGCCCTCCGCGGCCAACGCCTTGTTGCGGCGCTCCGTATCGGTGAAGAGGGAATTGCCGCCGTCCATCAGGATGTCGCCCGGTTCCATATAAGGCTTCAGGTGGGCGATGGCGCTATCCACCGGCGAGCCCGCCGGAACCATCATCAGGATACGCCGCGGCTTCTCCAGCGAGGCCATCAGCGCGGTGGGCGAATCGGCCCCGATGATTTGCTTGCCCACGGCCTCTCCCGATAGGAAAGCCTGCGTCTTAGCCGCATCCACGTCGTAACCGGCTACGGGGAAACCGTTCCGTTCCATATTCAAGGCCAGGTTGTGACCCATCACACCCAGGCCGACGATGCCGATTTTGTATGCCATGTTTGTCTCCATCTCGCTTGAGTTCTTAACAGTCTTAGCCTTCGGCCCTCACCCACCCCTTCACCCCTCCCTCTCCCATATTTGGGAGAGAGAGGGGAAGCCTCACGAGACTTTCCCCTCTCCCAAAATTGGGAGAGGGGGCAGGGGGAGAGGGCCGATGGCTACGCCTTCACCCGGTAAAGCATCTCGCCCGCTCGCGGCACGCAGAGAACACCGTCGCCGGCCTTTTGCCACTCCTCTATTCTGACCGTTGCCGGGTCCATGTAGCCCAGGTTGATGCGCCGGCACCGTTCCTCCGGGATGCCCGTCGCGAGGGTTACCTGGATGCGCGGGGTCTCTATGCCGGTCGCCACATTGTATTGGCCCAGCCCTTTGACGTGGGTGGAGTGGGCCAGCACGCCACCCGGATAGTGCTTGAATTTGTCCCACTGGCAGAGGAAGTAGTCGCGGCAATGATAGCCGATTTCGTCCAGGAGTCGCCCGTGGGTGTAACTGACCTCGCTGATGTGCGGGGCATAGATCACTACTTCGCCGCCATCGGCCAC
>JADYZS010000095.1 GCA_020853075.1 Anaerolineae bacterium
GCGGATGCCTTCGGCGTAGCGGAATAGCGGATAATCCCCTCGCAGACAGCCGTTATCCGCTAATCCGCTACCTATCCGCTGACCAGAAATCAAACCCCTGTATTTTTAGGATAGGTTCTTAGGGTTTCACCTGGTCTGCCGCCATCTGCAATAACTTCATGGTCGGCAGGACGTCGGCCCCGCTGGGAGAAGGAGGGCGTCCCTCCCGCAGCGCGGCCAGAAACTCCGCATCTTGCTCCCGCATCGCCTGAAGAATCGCTTTCCGGACATCCATAGGCCCGGAGTGTTCCACCTGCTCCCCGTGCAAGGTCAGGTGCACGAACTCCCAGAGGCGCAACGTGCCGTCGTGCCCGATGATGACCCAATCGTAGAGGCGCTCGTGGCTATTAAAGGAGAGGGCATAAGACGCCAATGCGCCGGAACGGGTATGGCCCAGGAGGGCGACGTCCATCGGCGAGCCCCGGTTGGGCGGGAAGGGTACCGCTTGAGCGGTGATCTGCTCCATCTCCGTGTCCAGCGCCCACAGGGTATAATCCAGCAGGTGCGCGCCGAAGTGAAAGAGGAGGTTGTCCGTCCAACTGCGTTCACGGCCTAGCCAGTCAAAGTCGGTGCGGCGCAGTAAAAACCTGCGGCCTAGAACCTGATAAACCTGGCCGATGTGTCCAGCGCGGATGATCTCGGCGGCACGGCGGAACGCGCTCAGGAAGCGCGTGGTGTGGGCGACCATCAGTGCAACTCCCACACGCGCCGCCAGTTCCACCAACTGACAGGCTTCTGCATGGTTAAGGGTTATCGGGATCTCCACCAGGAGGTGCTTGCCCGCCTGCAAACAGGCTCGCGCTTGCTCGTAGTGCAGCGCGCTGGGCGTTGCCAGTATCACCGCATCCACAGGCTGATGCAATGCTTCCTCTATATCCGTTGTCCAATGGGTGAATCCCCATTGCTCGGCAAAAGCCTTCGTCCGCTCCGGCACGCGCCCAACGACGCTGTATAGGTGGCAGCCGCCGATCTGTTGCAGCGTCAACGCGTGGTCGCTGGCTGTGGTTCCGTAGCCGACGATGCAGATGTTCATGGTGGTTCCTGCAAAGAATAGTAGCACACGGCCTTGCGCGTGTCAAGGAAATGATTGGGGTGTCTCGCCCTTGCAAATTCGCCCCTGGGTGGTTATAATGCCCCTCATGTTGCGCGAGCGCGTTTCCGACGATATATACGTATTCACCAGCAGTCTCTATGCCCAGGTGACGGCTGGGGCTATCAAGACCCAAGACGGCGTGGTCGTCGTTGACACGCTTCCGTTTCCGCAGGAGTCTCGCCAACTCGTCTCCTTCGCCCAACGGTTACATCCGCGCGGCATCCGCCACGTCATCCTCACCCATTCTCACGCGGATCACGTGTTCGGCAGTTACCTGTTTCCGGGCTCCGAACTGGTTGCCCACCAACGCTGCCGTGATATGATGCAACGCTACGGAGAGGCATCCCTCGCACAGGCTAAGGCACAAACGCCGGAGTTGGCTGAGGTGAGGTTACGCCTGCCTACACTTCTCTTTGAGGGAGAATTAACCCTACGCATCGGCGGCAAAACGCTCCTCGTGATGCAATCTCCCGGCCACAGCCCCGACATGGTCATGGTGCATGCAAAGGAAGACAAGGTTCTCTTTGCCAGTGATGCGGTGATGCCTGTCCCTTATCTGGTTGGCGGCAGCCTACCTGATATGCTCAACTCTTTGCGTGCCCTGGGGAACATGCCATTGGAGAACATCGTGCAGGGGCACGGGCCCGTTTTGCTGCGGGGCGAAATCGGAGAGGCGCTGGATTCCAGCATACTTTACCTGGAAAAGATAGACCATCTCGTGAAGGACCACGTCGTGGCGGGACGGCGACGGGCCGCACTGAACGATATAGACATTGAGAAGTGCGGTAAGTCGCGGGTCCCGCTGGGTGGCCTCGTGCAGCGGCTGCATCAGGCCAATCTCCTCTATCTGTACGATACTCTTGTGACGGCGGAAAAGGCCGCTCAGCACGTATGATTTCTCAACCACCAGAAGCATCGCCGCTTCGTACGGTCATTATCGTCTTTGATGGCGGCAGCCGGGGCAACCCCGGTGAGGGCTACGGCAGTTTTATTCTTGATCTCAGGAGAAAGCCGGGCGAAAAGAAAGCCCACCGTGGGAGCAGGAAACCCGGATCTATAAGCGTTTTCTTGGGCGAGGACATGACGAACAACGAGGCCGAATACGATACGCTCTTGTACGCCTTAAAAACGCTCCTGACCGCTCTTGATATGCAGAAGGAAGATCCCAAAGGGGTTGCTTTGGAGATACGGGGTGACAGCCTGTTGGTGATCAACCATGTTACAGGGGAATGGAAAGCCCGCGAGGAGCGGTTAGCAAAGCGTCGCGACCAGGTGCGCAACCTCCTCGCCCGCTTCGGCCAATACCACCTTGTCCACCAGCCGCGAGCCCAATCGGTTGCGCTGCTAGGTCACTGACCTTTATTTACCCCACCAAGAGCCTGCGCAGCACGTCCACACTCTGCGGCGAGGTCACCGCGATCACCTCGTCGCCTGCCTCTAAGATCGTTCCCCCATGAGGGATGATGCTGTTGCCGTCGCGTAGCACCAGGGGCAGGATCACGTCGGTAGGCACTCCCAGGTCGCGCAGCGGCTTCCCCAGGGCCGGAGAATCGCTCGCTATCTTGATCTCCAGGAATTCTACACTTGCGCTCCGCAGGGACAATAGATGAACCAGGGCGCGGGCCGGGAGTTGCTGTTCAATCTGGGCCAGGATGGCATCGGTGCTGGAAACGGTGGCATCAATCCCCAGCCGCTTGAAGATGGCCTCGTTCTTGGGGTTGTTGATGCGCGCCACCGTGCGCGGAACGTTGAAGTAGCGCTTGGCGATCTGGCAGGCGACCAGGTTCACCTCGTCGCCGCCAGTGACGGCGACAACCACATCCGCCCGCGCCATGCCGCTCTCTTTCAAAATACGAGGGTTGCAGCCATCGCCATTGAGCACGACGCTGCCGAGTTCTTCCGCGATGGTCGTGCACTTCTTCACGTCCCGCTCTATGATCAGGACTTCGTTGCCGGCGTAGATCAGACTTTTCGCCAGGTAATAGCCCACCTTGCCACCGCCGATTACGATAATATACATCAGGCACGCCCCCGCACAAGCAGCGCCTTGTGCATGTATTCAACGTCCAGGGCTGTGGAGGAAACGGTGTCCAGGCCCAGGCTCTGGTAGATTTCTTGTCGCTGGGGATCAAACACGCGGGCAATGATGCGAGGAACGTGAAAGATCTCCTTAGCCACCTGCGCAGCCATGATGTTCATGTTGTCGTCAGGCGCGGCCGAGACGAAAGCGTCCGCTTCCTCAATCCCTGCGCGCCGCA
>JADYZS010000096.1 GCA_020853075.1 Anaerolineae bacterium
AGGGTGAGGGGCGAGCCACTCTTCCAATAGGTCTTGCCGAAGCAGTGGAATGGAATATTGCCCGCGTCCGTGCCGACCGCGTCTGGACGGCCCTGGGCATAGACGGGAACGGCGTTGTCGTCGCCAATATAGACAGTGGTGTGGACGGCCAGCATCCGGCCCTCGCCCGCCGCTACCGGGGATACAACCCTAAAGGGCTCCCCCAACATACCGGCAATTGGATTGACACGACGAACGAGGGTTACCTTTATCCGGGCGATGCCCACGGCCACGGAACCCACACCATGGGCACGATGGTCGGCGAGAACGGCATTGGCGTCGCGCCAGGCGCGCAATGGATCGCGGTCAGGGCCTTTGACATTCAGGGCCGCGCCCTTGATTCCTGGATTCACGCCGCCTTCCAATGGATAATTGCCCCCGCCGGTGACCCTGCCCTGGCCCCCGACGTGGTGAACAACTCGTGGGGCACCGACAGCGGCGCGATGCTGAACTTCTGGGACGACCTTGAGGCAGTGCGCGCCGCTGGCATCTTGCCCGTCGTCTCCGCCGGAAACACGGGGCCACAGCGGGGAACCGTCTCCGCCCCCGCCAGTTACCCCGCCGCCCTGGCCGTCGGCGCGCTGGATGACACCGACACCGTGGCCGCCTTTTCCTCGCGCGGGCCGTCGCCCTTCGGCGAAGTCAAGCCGGAAGTTGTCGCGCCCGGCGCGGGGGTGCGCTCCAGTTTTCCGGGGGGAACCTACGCCCTGAACACCGGCACTTCCATGGCCGCACCCCACGTCGCCGGGCTCGTCGCTTTGCTGCACCAGGCCGACCCCACCTTGGGCGTTGACCAGATAGAGCGCATCATCACCGGCACCGCCCGCGCCCTAGGCGCGTTCCCGCCCGACAACGATGCCGGTTGGGGCCTGGTAGATGCGTATGCAGCGGTAGCCCTAGCACAGCACGCGGGCGAACTGGCCGGTACGGTGCAGCGCGCGCCCGACGGCGCCTCTCTCAATCTGGCAACGGTGACGGTGCGCACCCACGACGGCGCCCCGGTTGCTCAAGGAGTGGCAGACGCTACCGGCCATTTCACCTTCGCGTTGGCGGCGGGCGTCTATGACGTCAGCGCGAGCCGCTTCGGCTATGGCCCACAGACTATCTATGGCGTGGTCGTGAGCGAGGGTGGAGTAGCCCGCCACGATTTCATTCTGGAAGCGTTGCCAGTGGGCGTTGTTACCGGGCGCGTCACCGAATTAGAGAGCGGAGCCACCCTCTCGGCCACGGTGGAGGCCGTCGGCCTCCCTGCCAGCGTTCAGGCCGACGGCTCTACGGGACTCTACAGCCTGGCGCTGCCCGCCGGGGAGTATCTCCTGCGCGCCCGCGTGGAACAACACCGCGTCGTGACGGCCACCGTCATGGTCACGTCCGGCCTGGTAACGCCCTACGACTTCGCGCTGCCGCGCGCGCCGCGCCTTCTCCTGGTGGATAGCGGCGCGTGGTACTACGATAGCCAGGCCCACTACTTCCGCCGTGCCCTGGACGACCTGGGCTATCTGTACGACGTGCGCACCATCCGCACCGGCAGCGATGGCCGTCTTACCGGCGTCCCCACCGCGGCAGAACTGGCCCCCTACGGCATCGTCATCTGGTCTTCTCCGGCAGATTCGCCGGGCTACGTTGGGGCGCACACCGCGCTGGAAACTTATCTGACCAACGGCGGCCGGTTGTTCCTGACCGGCCAGGACGTGGGCTACTGGGAGTCGGGCCGCGGCGGCCTCCCGGTGCGGGCCTACTACCGGGACCTCCTCAAGGCCCGCTTCGCCGCCGACCAGGCGCAGAGCACTCGCGTCGTGGGCAACGGCCTCTTCGCCGGGCTTGACCTGACCTTGGGCGGCGGTGACGGAGCCAACAACCAGACCTACCCCGACGTAGTAGCCTCCGCCGACGCCGAACACGCCTTCCCTGCCCTGGCCTATACCGGCGAGGGCACCGCCGCGCTCCAGGTCGGGAGTTGCCTGGCGCAACGGGTCGTCTATCTGGGATTCGGCTGGGAGGGCCTGGCTTCGGCGGAGGCGCGGCGGGAGATCCTGGGCCGCGCTCTGGCCTGGCTTGCCAGCCCGCCCGAAGATAGGGGCCTTCACCTGACCGCAGAACAGCCCGTACAGGTAGGCTCCCAGGGGAGCGTGCTGACCTTTACCCTCCGCCTGCGCCACACCACAGAAGGCGTGAATGAGGCGGAGCGCATCAATCTGGATTTGAGCCCGGCGGCCTGGGGCGCGCATCTGACGCCAACAGAAATCAACCTGGCTCCATGCAGCGCCGTCCCCGTGACCGTCACCCTGGCCGTGCCCCTGGACGTGGGCTGGGACGCACGGCAACCTTTCAGCGTGACCGCGCGCTCGGCCTTGTCGCCCGCGCGCCAGGCAGCCATCTCTTTCATCGCCAAAGCCCCCGCGCCGATCCTCCTGGTGGACGACGACCGCTGGTATGACCAGGAGGCGAAATACGAGGCCGCGCTGGCCGCCGGAGGCTTCGCCTACGACCGTTGGGAGGTCGGCTGGGAGGATGGCAAAGGCATAGGGAGCCCGCCCACCGCCACGTTGCGGCTCTACCCGCTGGTCATCTGGTTCACCGCCTATGACTGGCACCAACCGCTGACCCAGGCCGATGAACGGCGGCTGGCCGCCTATCTGGATGGGGGCGGACGCCTCTTCCTGACCGGCCAGGATATCTTGTACTACCGGGGCCTGACGCCCTTCCTGCAAAACTGCATCGGCGTCGCCGCCTATCAGGAGATCATCACCGCCACGGCTGCCGCCGGTGTGCCTGCCAGCCCGGTGGGCGACAGCCTGGGCCCCTATCCGCTGGACTATCCCTTCCTTAACTGGAGCGACGGCCTCACGCCGGGGCCAGGGGCGGCAGCCGCCTTCACCGACCCGCGCGGCTGGCCCATCGCCCTCACGACGGTCACTGGCACGTCTCGCTCCCTCTTCTTCTCTTTTCCCCTGGAGTCGCTGCGTCCGCCCAACGCGGCCCTGGTCATGGAGCGCGCGGTTGGCTGGCTCAGTTGGCTCGGCAACTCCACGCTCACGGTGGACAGGGCGCGTGCTGTTGGCGGCGACCGTCTGACCTATACTGCCCGCCTCTTGAACGACGGCCCGCAGTCGCTGGCAACAGTGCGCTTCGCCGCGCCGCTCCCTTCCGGCCTGGACTACGCGGTGGGCAGCCTGGCGGGTGGTGGCGAATATGAAGCCGAGAACCGGCGCATCGTCTGGGAGGGCCCATTGGCATCGGGCGCAGGAATCACCCTGACCTACCAGGCGGACGTTACCGGCCCTTTGCCGCCCGGCAGCCGCGTGCTGCACGAAGCGGAACTAGCGGCCCCGGAACTGGGGCTCCGCTTCCACCGCGCTGCCTCTACGCGGGTGGACGCGCCCGACCTGGCGGCCAGCGCGTTGGCGGTGAACCGGACGGAGGCACGCCCCGGTGATCGCCTGACCTACACCCTCACGCTGCGGAACGATGCCCCTTCCCCCGCGCCCGCGGCCCGCGCCGTCGCCGCGCTCCCTCTGCGCACCTCGTTGGTTCCCACCTCGCTCGCGGCCAGCGACGGCACGGTGGGCGTACACGAGGACGAGATCGTGTGGACGGGGAGCCTGGTATCCGGCTTGCCGGTGACGGTGACGTACAGCGTTCTCATCGCCAGCGTCCCGGAGCCGTTGGCCGTGGCCCATGCCGTCTGGATTGACGACGGCTACGGCGAGACGATCCAGCGTAAGACGCTGACCCTGGTCACGCCGTACCGTGCGTGGTTCCCGCTGCTGTATCGCCGCGGCGAAGCCCTGCCGCCCACGCGGACGCCCACGCCGACAGGGGGAACGCCGCCCATCGCCACCCGCACCCCGACGGTAACTTCCACGCCGCGGCCGGCGGCCACCCACACGCCGCGCCCGTGAGAAAACAGCCATCCACGAATTAGAAACACGCTACACGAATAACGATAGGGCCATTCGTGTAGCGTGCAATCACTCGTGGATGGCCGCCAACGTCACCGCATTCCTACAACGCGGCGGGGAAACTCAGCAATCAGCGCGCCGATGAACTCAATCCCCTGCCAATAGTCCGCCAGGCGGATGTTCTCGTTGGGCGCGTGGATGTTGATGCCGGGATAGGTCACGCCTACTCCGCAGACACCGGCCATGCCAAGTTGCTGGCAGAGGGGATACATCGGCCCGCTGCCGGCCATCAGCGGATAGATGACGGGACGGCTGCCATAGACGGCTTCCGCGGCGGCGGCGCAGGCATGCACCAGCGGCGCGTCCACTGGCGTGGAGGCAGGATGCTCGGCGCTCTGCGGGATGGTCTCAATGTCCGTGAACCCGCGCCGGTCTAAATGCTCGCGCAAGAGCCTCACCATCAGTTCCGGCGTCAGGTTAGGCACCAGGCGGAAGTCCACTTTGACCATCGCTTCCGCGGGCAAGACCGTCTTCGTCCCCTCGCCTATGTAGCCGCTGCGGAAGCCGCAGATGGTGCAGGTCGGCTCGTAGTAGAGCTTGACCAGCGCGTCCAGCCCCTTTAATCCGCGCACGAAGGCGGGGATACCCCAGTTGGCGCGCATCTTCTCCTCTTCAAAGGGGATGGCGGCCAGCAGATCCAACTCGGCCTGCGATGGCTTGCGCACGTAGTCCATCATGCCGTCCACGGTGATGCGGTCGTCGGGCGTTTTGAAGGTGTTCAAGGCCCATACCAGCCGCCAGGCGGGGTTGGGCACGATGGCCGCCAGCGAGGAGTGCATGTCAGATTTTGCGCCGCGCGCCCGCAACTCCACGTACTGGATCCCCTTCAGCCCCAGGTGCAGGGTCGGGCGGTCGGCCTCGTCTTTGCCGCCCGCTTCCCAGAGGCAGCCGTCGCTCAACAGGATGTCGCGGTAGCGTTGGGCGAACTGGTCCAGGTGCGGGCTCCCGATCTCTTCTTCCCCTTCCACGAAGAACTTGATCTTCAGCGGCAGGCGGCCATGCACGGCCAGGTAGGCTTCCACCGCGTGGATGCGCGCCATGAGGTCGCCCTTGTCGTCGGCGACGCCGCGGGCATAGAGTTTGCCGTCACGCAGGGTCGGCTCAAAGGGCGGCGTCTGCCACAGGTCTAAGGGGTCGGGCGGTTGCACGTCGTAATGGTTGTACGAAAGGAGCGTGCGCGGCCCCTCGCCGATCTCGCCATAGACGACGGGCGGGCCACCGGCATCCACCTCTAACATCTGCACCTTTGCGCCGAGGCGCTCCAAGCGCGTCCGCACCCAAGCGGACGTCTCGCGGATGCCGAGATTCTGCGCCGATACGCTTGGCTGCCGCAGAAAAGCCTTGAGTTCGCCCAGAAAACGCTCTTTGTTGGTCTCTACATAGGCATGGATGGGGTTCATGTCACCTCGCTTATATTTTTGATGGCCCATGCCGGCGTCGCGATGAACTCTCTAATGTCCACCTGCACGCCGTAACGGGCCGCCTCTTCCGCTGCGCTTAGAATCTGTCCGCTGACTTGCTCGTCCACATAAGCCTCGCCACAGTTATCGCAGACCTGGGCTGGCACATTCTTGAAGACCAAAGTCATGTCCCCACATTCCAGCGTCACGGTGGTTGTACCCGGTTGAGTTTCTCCTTGCCTGCAAATCACGCATCTCATAGAGTTAGATTATATGCGTTCCAATAGAAACCGCCAAACTACCATTCCTCTGTTGAGCCGAAGGCAGCCATCCACGAATGGTTGCTAACCGCAGGCGACGGACCGCGGTCTGCCGTCCGCGGTCGCATGGGTAGATCACAGCAGACTGATGGGATCCACGTCCACCCGCCAGCCGCGAGGGAGAGGGAAATGTCGCAAGAGCGCGACGGGGTCGGCGGCGCGCACGACGATCTGCCAACGATATCGCCCGCGCAGGCGACGGAAGAAGCAGGGCGCGGGGCCGATGAGCGCGGCGAGAGGCTCACCGGCGCGGTTGAGGTGCTCTCGCAGAGCGCGGGCCAGCCGGTCCGCCTCGCGGCGGCAGGTCAACTCGTTGGTTCCCACGAAGACCAACTTTGCCAGACGACGGAAAGGCGGGTAGCCCTGCTCGCGGCGGAAGGTCTCCTCGCGCGCGTAGAATCCGGCATAATCGTGGCGCGCGGCGGCACGGATAGCATAGGCATCGGGGGTGTAGGTCTGCACGATGGCGCGCCCGCCGCGCGAGGTGCGCCCCGCCCGCCCGGCTATCTGGGTCAGAAGTTGGAAGGTGCGCTCGGACGCGCGGAAATCGGGAAGGTAGAGCGCAGTATCGGCGGCGACGACGCCGACCAGGGTGACCAGCGGCAGGTCAAGCCCCTTAGCCAGCATCTGCGTGCCGATGAGGACGTCGGCCTCGCGGCGGATGAAGCGATCCAGGATGGCTTCGTGCATCCCGCGCGGGCCGGTCACGTCACGATCCCAGCGCAGAGTGCGCGCCTGGGGAAAGAGTTCGTGCACGGCGGCTTCTACCCGCTGCGTCCCCGCGCCGAAGTAGCGGATGCGATGGCTGCCGCAGCGTGGGCAGGTCGTGGGGACGGGATAGCGCCGCCCGCAGTGGTGGCAGAGGAGGGTAGGTGACCGCCGGCCCTCACCCCCCTCCCCTCTCTCCCGCGAGCGGAACGCTTCACGGCCAATTTCGGAGGAGGGGGGCAGACTTCCTCTCCCCAGTGGGGAGAGGGAGGGGTGAGGGGAGGGCGTTATTGACCCTTCACCTCCATCCTGGCCCTCCCCCTCGTGTGCGGGACGCTTCGTGGTCTGAGAAGGGGATGGTAGTGAAGCGACGGGGACGTGAGATTCCGGCTCGTGGTAAGTCAGCGGCACGTCGCAGCGGGGGCACGATACCACGTAACCACAATCGCGGCAGAGGACAAAGGGAGCCGCGCCGCGCCGATTGAGAAAGAGGATCGCCTGCTCGCCCGCGGCCAGGACCTGGCGCAGCGCACTTTGGAGCGCGCGGCTGAAGATGTGGCTGTTGCCCGCGCGCAGTTCCTGGCGCATGTCCACGATCTGCACAGGCGGCAGCGACCGCGACGGCTGGCGGCCCCCGCTACCGAGGATACGCTGCGGCAATTGCAGCAGGCGGAACTCGCCGTGGCGAGCCCGGTGGTAAGACTCCAGCGTAGGGGTCGCGCTCCCCAGGATGACAGGAGAGCCGGTCAACCGCCCCAGTTCTATGGCAGCCTCGCGCGCGTGGTAGCGGGGGCTTTGTTCCTGCTTGTAGGCCGGTTCGTGCTCCTCGTCCATCACGATCAGCCCCAGGCGGGGCAGCGGCGCGAAGAGCGCCAGGCGCGAGCCGACGACGATGTTCGCCTCTCCCGCGCGTATCTTGCGCCACTGGTCAAAACGCTCCCCCGCGGAGAGGCCGCTGTGCAGGAGCGTCACCTGGCCTGGGAAGCGCGAGGCGAAGCGCTGCACGGTCTGCGGCGTCAGCGCGATCTCCGGCACCAGCACCAGACCCTGCTTCCCCTCTGCCAGTGTCTTCGCCAGCGCCCGCAGGTAGATCTCCGTCTTGCCGCTCCCCGTGACTCCGTGCAAGAGGAAGACTTCCGTGGCGCGTCCGTTGATGGCTTTCTCTATCTCCGCCCAGACGCGGGTTTGATCCGCCGTCAGCACAGGAGGCTTATCGGGGGCGAAGGTGCGCCCGGCCAGGGGGTCGCGTTGCGCTTCCTCTAAGTCCAGATGAATGAGGCCCGCGGCTTCCAGGTCGCGCAGCGTCTCCAACGTCGCGCCCGTCTCGGCATAGACCCATCCGATCCAGGCCAGGCCGTCGTTTCGCTGCAACGCCTCCAACACCGCGCGCTGTTTCTCGCTGCCCCGCAGTTCCACGATGCGATCCGGCACCGCGCCGCGCTCCAGCGTCAAGATGACCTGGGGCTCATCTACTAGGCGGCGGATGTAGCCCCTTGTTTCAAGAGCACGTAAAGTAGCCGGGGAAACACCGGCCCGTTGCACGAGGTCCGCGGCATCCAGTGGTGAGGCTGCGTCGCGCAAGAGAGTCAGAGCGCGTGCTTGAGCGGCAGAGCGGGCCAACTCGCCCGCGACCAGTTCATCTACCTGGCGCGGCGGTAGGGCGAGGGACACCAGTTCGCGGCGTGGCGTGATCTCTACCCAGCCGCGCGCAGCCAGCCCGCGCACCGGCCCTTCGCCACATCCCGCGCCCGCGCAGACGGCGGCCAACGTGGGGAGCGGGTCATCGGTGCTCGCCAACCACGCCAGCGCATCCGCCTGCTTGGAGGCATGGCCCAGGCGTGGCAACGCGCGAGCGATAGCCGTGTCATCGGCCAGCAGACGCACGGTTTTGCCGGTCTTGGGGCGCGCTGGTGTCTCCACCACGAGCCGTTGGCGACGGATCAGGCCGCGTGCCAGGAGCGGTTTCAGGACAGATGGCTTATTGAATTCTGGATGTTGGCGGCGCAATCGTCGCCAGCGCGCCGGCCCGGCCCGCAGCCTCTCCAACAGAGCGCGCTGCACCGCGCTCAAGTCGTCGGGCCAGGGCGGCTGCGAGAGGAGGTCTAACACCGGCTCGGCAGCCGGAATGAGGCCCGGCGGGAGGCAAAGGCGAATCGCATCAATGAGGGGAGCCAGGTAGCGTTCGCTCAGCCAGCGGACGAGGGCCAGTTGCACTGGCGTCAGCACTGGTTCGCGCCGGACGAGGCCCGCGATATCCTTCGTATCCGCCACAGGGCTGCTGTCGCTGAGGGCAACGACGATGCCCTGCAAGGTCCGTTCGCCAAAAGGGACGGAGACGAGGCTGCCAGGGACGACCGCCCCGCTCAATGAGTCAGGGATGACGTAATGATAGGTGCCGCCCAGGGGCGAAGATGCAGCGAGGGCCTTCCCAGGGGGGGGATGGCCCTCGCGCGGGGTCAACCGGCGACTGACCGGCGCGTGGACGGCGACTTCGGCGTAGCGCATTATTCTTACGGCTTCTCTCGCACGAAGGCCGCAGCCAGGTAGCCTACGGTGTAGGTGCCGGGCCGTTTGTCGCCGGTGACGTCGCCGGAAGCAGCGTAGCGTAACACCTGGGCCTGCGTCGCGCCTAAGGCCCGCGCCGCCGCCATGGTCGCCACAATGGCCGCGCCGCCGCAGGCGTAGCAGCGCCCTTGTGTGAGAGC
>JADYZS010000097.1 GCA_020853075.1 Anaerolineae bacterium
GCGGTAAAGAAAATATGGAGGCCCCGGAACAGGATCTGATAGATGGCAAAGACTGGGGGATAATGTGTGAGGTGGCCTGGGGACGACAAAGCCAGTATAACCGCGAACGCGGTACAGGTCAAGCGCGCATACGCAAAAAAGACCCGCCTCAGCCACCTCCCTCGCGGCGGACGATCCCTTCCCGCCAGGCATAAACCGCAGCCTGGGTGCGGTCGGCCAGTTGTAGTTTGCTGAGGATGTTGCTCACGTGCCCTTTCACCGTCTTCTCGCTAATCACCAGGTGGTTGGCGATCTCCGCATTGCTCAAACCGGCGGCGATCAGGCGCAAGACCTCCAGTTCACGATCGCTCAGTTCGGTGAAAGGGTTGGGCATATCCGGTCGCGCGCCTTGCAGTTCTTGCACGACGCGCGCCGCGACGCGCGGGTGGAGCACCGCCTCGCCGCGCGCGGCCTTGCGCACAGCATCGGCCAGTTCGTGGGGGCTGACGTCCTTCAGGATGTAGGAGAGAGCACCGGCGCGTAGGGCCGGAAAGATGTGCTCGTTCTCATGGTAGGAGGTGAGGACGATGATCTGCGTGCGGGGGCTGGCGCGCTTTGCCTGCCGCGTCGCTTCTACACCGTCCATCCCCGGCATCACCAAATCCATCAGCACCACGTCGGGGACCTGTTCGGCGATCAGACGGATGGCCTCCTCGCCCGACCCGCTCTCGCCCACCACGACGATATCGGGCTGTGTGCTGAGGAAGGCCCGCACCCCCTGGCGCACCACCGCGTGGTCGTCCACCAGATGAACGGTAATCGGTTCGGGCATGGCAGGTTCCTCCTCAGACAACGGATTCCTTCAATTGACCTTACATCCGCGCCGGACACTTCACCACCACCCGCGTCCCCGCCCCCGCTTTGCTCTCTACCCGCAGGCTCCCGCCCAGGGCTTCCACCCGCTCCCGCATGGAGCGGAGGCCGAGGCCTGTGCCATCGGCAGCCGCCACGTCAAAGCCCTGGCCGTTGTCGGCAATGGTCAGGGTGACGGCATCTCCCTCCCAGGCGAGGCGGATTTCAGCAGTGGTAGCGCCGCTGTGCCGGGCCACGTTCGCCAACGCCTCCTGGGCCACGCGGAAGAGGGCCTGTTCCACCGCTATCGGGAGGGGGCCATCTCCCTGCACCGACGCGCCGGCCACGATGCCCGTCTGCCGCGACCAATCGGCCACGTAGCCCTGCAAGGCGGATGCCAACCCCCTATCTTGCAGGGCAAGCGGGCGCAATTTCTGGATCAGGGCCATCAGTTCCTGCTGCGTCTGGTGGGTCAGTCGCTCGGCCTCGGCCAGATGCACCTGCGCCTGCTCCGGGTTATCCGCTATCAAGGCGCGGGCCGCGCCCAACTGCATCGCCGCGGCAAAGACCTGCTGCTTGACGCTATCGTGCAGATCCCGCGCTAGGCGATTCCGCTCTTCTGAGACGGCCAATTCCTGGCGGGTGTGAAGCAGGTTCTGCAACTGCTCGGCCATACGGTTGAGATGGCGGGCCAGTTGGCCTACTTCGTCACCCGAACGGTCGCCCACCGTCGCCGAAAAGTCGCCGTGGCTCCAGGCATCCGCCGCTCCCGCCAACCGGCGTAAGCGGCGGCTGAGGCCGCGCGCCGTCAAGAAGCCAAAAACCGTCCCCACCAGCCCCGCTACCAGGGTGAACGCGACGAGACTGATCCCGAACAGGGAAAGGATACCCTGCATGTTGTCCAGATGAGAGAGGGAAAGCGTGGTGACAAAGACGAGAACCCCCACCACCTGCTCTCCCTCGCCCCGGATGGGAACGGCCACGACCAGGCGATTGCCGGGAAGGCTGGCATACAGGAGAGACGCATCTCTCTCACCAGCCAGCGCGTTGGGCAGGATCGTCTCCAGCCCAGGGATGCTACCGGCGTCAAAGGGCTGGCCGAGTTGGGCTGCGTCCGGCGGAGCAGGCTTGGCCCCCCACAAACGCCCGCCGGCATCCAGAACCAGCACCGTGTCGCCGCTGGCGACGGTAACCCGTGCTCTCGCCTCTTGCCGGTTGCTGACGCTGAGCAGCGCGCCGCGTTCGGAGAAAAGAGTATCCAATTGCCTGTGCAGACCCTCCACATCGGGCGGGGTCTGTGCCAGGTAGGGACTCAACGGTGGGGCGATCTGATCCATCATAACCTGCGTGATTGTCCTTAATAACAAATCCGACCCGACAAAGCCCACGGTCACGGCCAGAGCCAGCACCTCTGCGGCCAGGAGGGCCGCTACGGTGACGAGGGTGTAACTCAGGGTCAGTTTCCAGCGCAGTCGCCCGAAGGAGGTGAGAATGTGCTTCATGATAGGATTTTAGCACAACTTCCCGTAATGTGAGCATGGAAAGCGTACCATATCGCGGAGATACAGAGAACACGGAGTTTTTATTCAATTCTCCGTGTCTCCGTAGTTCCCCTTATCCTGTTAAATCCTGCCGCCGGAAGGCCCAGATCGCCAGCCCAACGAAGAGGATCGTATAGAGGGCGATGCCGACCGCAGCGGTGGTGGGATCCAAATACTGTGGCGTGATCCGTTGTTCGCCGATCACCAGGGTCCCTCTGATGGCTCCCTGGTTCGCGCTGAGGAGACCCGATGCCAAACGGCCCGGCAGATATTGACTGGCCTGGGCCAATGTGCCGCTCGCCAGGGCGAGGATTTGCACCAGGACGCCTTCTACCAGCAGGGCATAGGCCAGGCCAGCGCCGATGGCCGTCACCGCGGAGCGGCTGACGACCGCCAGGAGGAAGGCCAGGGTCGCATAGGGGAAGAGGCTGTACGCCGTGCGCAGCACGCTCAACCCCAGTTGTACGCCATTTATCTGGCTCACGTCCAACGACCCGCTCAGTTGGACGGTGAAGATGGCCGTAATCAGGCCGCCCACGACGAGGGGTGTCAGCACGACCAGCAGTAGGGCCGGAAGGAGGGCGATGACCTTAGCCGCCATCAACGACAGGCGGGACGTCCCCTGGCTCAACCACAGGTGCAGGGTGCGCCAGGTATATTCCTGCGCCGTCAGCGCGCCCACCAGGACGATCACCAGGAGCCCGCCCAGCGAATTCCCTGTACCGAGGGCCAGCGAATTGATGAGCGCGCCCGGCCAGGTCAACAAGGTCAACAGCGCCGTCCTCGCATCCTGGCTCATCTCGCTGCCCGCCGGGTTAGTCTGGTAGATAACGTATAGGAAGACCTCCAATACGACCAGCAGCAAGGCCAGCGCGGCCAGTTCCCCCCAAAAGAGTTTCCGCTTGACGGTCTTCGTCCACTCTATGCGGAGCACGTTAGCAAACATCGGTTCATCTCCTTTATGCGGTTTCTTGCGTTAACTCAAGGAAAAGGCTCTCCAGGTCGGGACGAGAGGTAGATACCTCGCTGGGCACGATGCCCCCCGACGTCAGATGGAGCACGACGACCTGGCCGGAGACTCCGGCTACCTCTACGTAGGCCCCATTCGGCTTGATGGAGGTCGCGCCAGGGAGCGATTGCAGGCGGCGCGCCGCCTCCGACGGCGACGAGACCCGTACCCGCACGACCTCCTGCTGCTTGCCCAGGAGTTCCCCCACCGAACCTAGAGCCACCACGCGGCCCTTGTTCAACACCGCCACCCGGTCGCACACCTGCTCTACTTCGTGCAACAGGTGGCTGCTCAGGAAGACGGTCACTCCTTGCTCGGCCAGCGAGCGCAGCAGGGTGCGTATCTCGCGCATCCCTGCCGGATCCATGCCGTTGGTCGGCTCATCCAGGACCAAGAGTTCCGGTTGGTGGAGCAGGGCCATCGCCAGGCCCAGTCGCTGCTTCATGCCAGTGGAGAAGCCCTCGGCGCGGCGATCTGCTGCCTCACTCAACCCCACTATCGCCAACACCTGGTCAATCCGCTGGCGAGAGACATCGGGGTGCAGGCGTGCGATCAACTGCAGGTTTTCGCGGGCCGACAAATAGGGAACGAGGGCCGGTGAGCCGACCAACGCGCCCACGCGCTGCAAAGCCCGGTTGCGACCCGGCGTGACCTCCTGGCCGAACAGTTCTACCCGCCCACCCGTCGGATGGAGAAGCCCCAGGACCATGCCGATGGTGGTCGTCTTGCCGGAACCGTTGGGGCCCAGAAAGCCGAAGACTTCCCCTCGCCTGACCTGGAGGGAAACCTCTTCCACGGCTCGCACCTTACCGAAATGCTTCTTGAGATGCTCGGTCTGTAAAACCAAATCTGTACTCATCGTAATCCTCCCCGTCGTTGATCGCCTTCAGAATACACCCAAGGCGCGGGGTTGTCATGGGTCTGGAGACCTGTTGAGCCCCCGACCCCAGGCCAGTCATGCACAGCACTCTCCTGGTCACCTGACCAGGGAAAAGACTCGCCATCTGTCCAGTCCATAAACTCCCCCCTTGGCCGATGTGTAAAAACCGATACCGCGCTATATTGAGCGTAGGAAGGTGCCAGAGGAGGTGTGAGATGTACGACTACATTACCTTGAAGATCCACGACGGTATCATGCGAGACCTGCGCCGCGAGGCCAAGGAAGCGCGGCTCGCCCGCGAAGCCAAAACGCAACGGCCCAGCCTTGCCTGGCGAACCTTGCTGTGGCTCGGCAATCGCCCCATAATGTGGGGCACGCACCTGCAAAGCGGTCAAAAAACAACCATCGCAACCCATGCGAAGGCTGCATAAAGAAGCGTAGGGGCAACTACCATGGACAACACTTTAGCCATTGAGGTACGCAATCTGGTTAAGCGTTATGGCAACCTCACGGCGGTGGATAACATCAATTTCACGGTGAACCGCGGCGAGGTCTTCGGCATGTTGGGCCCCAACGGTGCGGGCAAGACGACGACAGCCGAGTGCATCGCCGGGCTGCGGCAACCTGACGGCGGCGACATCACCGTCTTGGGTATGAAGGTCGGCCCTGATACCCACCGCATCAAAGCTCGCATCGGTGTGCAACTCCAGACCGCTGCCCTCTATCCTCTCCTCACCGTGCGCGAGGTGCTGGACCTCTTCGCCAGTTTCTATCCCAACCAAAAGAAGCGGGTGAACCTGGATGAACTCGTTGCTCTGGTTGACCTGCAAGAGAAAGCGAAGACGTACACCAAGGCGCTTTCGGGCGGGCAGAGGCAGCGCCTCTCCGTGGCCCTGGCGCTGGTCAACGATCCGGAGATCATCTTCCTGGATGAGCCGACCACTGGCCTGGACCCCCAGGCTCGCCGCAGCATGTGGGACATCATCTCTCGCTTCCGCGACCAGGGCAAGACGATCTTCCTCACTACCCACTACATGGAAGAGGCAGAGCGTCTCTGCGACCGGGTGGCCGTGGTAGAGCGGGGCCGCATCATTGCGCTGGGCAGCCCTGCCGACCTCATTACGACACACTTCAAGGAGAGCGCCATTGAGGTGCAGACACCCGCCAGCCCCGCCGACACCATCCTCAGCAACCTGCCGGGTGTCAGCCATGCCCAACGCGAGAATGGGCGGCTTACCCTCTTCACCGTGGCCGTGCTGGCGACGATGGCCGGGTTGATGGAGTTGTCGGAGAGTGGACAGGTGACTTTCAAAGACGTGACGATGCGCCGGGCAACGTTGGAAGACGTCTTCTTGAAACTGACCGGCCGCCGCATCAGAGATTAAGAGCAGAAAGGGAGATAGGAAGATGAAAGCGTTCGCCAAGATGTTCACCGCCAGTCTCAAGGAATTCGCGCGCGACCGCACGGCTTTCTTCTGGACGTTGGCTTTTCCTATTCTCTTCATGCTTCTCTTCGGCGCCATCTTCGGCGGCGGGGATAGCACCCAGATCCAGGTGGGTCTGGTCGTTGAAGACCAGGGGTCGGCAGGTGAGGGATTGGCCCAGGCCTTCAGCAACGTGCCGGTCATCAAACTCTATCGGGGCGACCGGGAGACTGAACTGGCCGCGCTGAAGACGGGAAAGCGTGGGGTGGTCGTCGTGCTCCCCGCCGGGCTGAGCCAGTCCATCGGCAGCGGCCAGACCGGACAGGTGGAAGTCTATTACGACCCCAGCCAGCAGATGTCCACACAGTTTAGGCTGGCCGTCGTGCAGCAAGTGCTGGAACATACGGAACGCCATGTCACCGGCAATACCCCGATGTTCAGCATGACCCCCAAGACGATCCAGGCCGAGCGCATGCGCAACATTGATTTCCTTGTCCCCGGCATCCTGGGCATGGCTCTCATGCAGTTGGGCATCATGGCGACGTCTCAACCTCTCATCGCGCTGCGGCAGAACCAGGTCCTGCGCCGTCTCGGCACGACGCCGCTGCCGCGCACGACAGTCCTGACTTCGCAGGTGACGTTACGGGTTCTCATTGCAGTGGCGCAGGCAGCCCTCATCGTCCTGGTGGCGCGGCTCGTCTTCAACGTGCAGATGACCGGCAGTTGGCTGGTTCTGCTGGGCGTGGTGCTCTTTGGCGGGCTCACCTTCGTCAGCATAGGCTACCTCATCGCGGCGGTGGCCCGCACCGAGGAGAGCGGCATGGCGATTGCCCAGATCATCAACTTCCCCATGATGTTCCTGTCGGGCATCTTCTTCCCGGTAGAAGTGATGCCCAAGTTCCTGAAGCCGGTCGTGACCGCGATGCCGTTGACCTACCTGGGCGACGCGCTGCGCCAGACGATGGTAGGCGCGAGCGCGCTGCACCCTTTGACTCTGGACATTGCCGTGTTGGGCGCGTGGCTCCTGGTCTGCCTCGCTCTGGCGGTGCGCTTCTTCCGCTGGGAGTAGCAAGGATGAAAGGCTGGCGCTTTCCTGCGGTGCGGCAGCCTGTCGCCCTTCATGTCATGCTGGATTGGAGAAGGGATTGGGGTATCAACCATAAAGAAGAACGAAAGGAGACTTGCAATGCGTCCGATGTTGAAATTCTTATGGTCAGATTGGCGAATTGGATTCGCCGTCGTGGTAGGAGTAGCTGCTTGCGCTGGATTGCTCAGTACCTGGCTGACCCCTCGCGGCCCGGTGACAATGATTCAGGCGCTGATATCAATGTCGGCAGCGCTCCTTATTGGCGTAGCAGCTGGCCTGGTAACGGGGAGTCGTTGGAGCATGTTGGTCACGCCGGCACTGTTTGTCGTCGTGTTCGAACTCGCCCGGCTTGGGGTTGATGGTCCTACCGTAGATGGTATTCACCTTGATTCCACGTACGGCGTCATTGCGTTCGTCTTAGGACGCCTGGTTCACGGTGTGCTGGTTCTGGCACCGATGATCGTGGGGACGGGCTACGGTGTCTGGCTTGCGGCCCGTCTCGGAAGGGATGGGTCGGCTACGATGGGGGCCGTCATCTGGGTTTTCACCGGCCTCGCCACTCTGGTACTGGTGGTCGTTGCCATCTATGTCGCCCGTCCCGCAACCACTCACCCGATCGCCGGTCCCGATGGCAAACCGCTGCCCGGCAGCCTTGCCGAGTTGATCACCGTCCCGATCGGAGGCCACGACCAGGCGATGATGATCCGCGGAAGAAGCGTCGAAAACCCCGTCTTACTGTACCTGGCCGGTGGGCCGGGCGGCACCGATCTCGGTGCCATGCGCGCTGATGTCGGGCTTGAACAGAACTTCCTGGTCGTAACGTGGGAACAACGCGGCGCGGGCAAGTCCTATTCGGCTCTTGACCCGACGGACACACTGACTGTTGAGCAGATGGTGCGAGACACCGTAGAAGTGACCAACTACCTGCGAGACCGGTTTCACGAAGACAAGATCTACCTGGTGGGCAACTCCTGGGGCACTATTCTCGGTGTGCTTGCCGTGCAACAGCATCCTGAGCTGTACCACGCCTATGTAGGCACAGGACAGATGGTCAGCCCGCGGGACACCGACATCATGTTCTACGAAGACACCCTGGCGTGGGCGGAGCGGACGGGCAACAGCGCCCTCGCCGCCACTTTGCGCCGGAACGGGCCTCCGCCCTATCATGATCTCCTCGATTACGAGGCCGCTCTCTCTCATGAGCACGACTGGAATGTCTACCCGGAGTTCGACGGCGGGAAGGAGATGCCGCTCAACCTGTTGGTGCCCGAGAACACCCTGATAGACCAGATCAACGGGATGCGGGCCTTTCTTGACACTTTCTCCGTCCTCTATCCCCAGCTACAGGACGTTGACTTCCGCAACGACGTCCCGAGTCTGAGTATCCCCGCATACATCGTGCTCGGCAAGCACGAGGCAAGGGGCCGGGCTGTCCTCGCGAACCAGTGGTTCGCATCGCTTGTAGCGCCTTCAAAGGAAATGATAGTCTTCGAACATTCGGGCCACCGGCCCTTGTTTGAGGAACCGGCGGAGTTCGCCTCGGTCATGGCCAGAGTCCTGGACAACAACTAGGTGAGCAACTGGCAGAGACTCGGCCATGCGCTCGCTCCTCCGAATAGAAGACCATTACAGATGGGCAAAGTCTGCGATGTCGTGATGGTGCGAGTGCGGCTGGCATAGGGTGACGTGCTCGTTGCGAGTCAGCCTTATGTCGGCTATTTAGGCGATGGTTGCGTGGAAATCTAGTGTGGTTGTGCGATAATGTACTTGTAGGAGGGAGAACAAACCATGAGTCTGCTACGCGCGATCTTGTGCATCATCTTCCCGCCGCTGGCGGTTCTGGATCGGGGCTGCGGGACGGTGTTGATTGTGTTCCTCTTGACCCTGGCGGGGTGGGTGCCGGGCGCGATTGCCGCCTTGCTGCTGAACTATCAGGCAAGCCAGAGATGAACCGACTGGAAATTGCGTAATTTGGTGGGATGTGTTAGAATTCACAAGCGACATCGGCAACGTTGCCTGGTCATTGACAAAGGCTGGCTCCCTGTGCAGCCCAGAATCTCCCCAGTTGCCTGGTGCAACTGGGGAGATTCTCTTTTGCACCATCATTACCGAACCGTCTCATGTTCTGTATGTGAATGGCGTGTAGATAGGCCGAGGGCTGATGCGAGTGTCACCGAGTCTGGGCCTGGTCATCTGACCAGGGTAAAGACTGGCCGGTTGTGCAGGTGCGGAACTCGCCTGATGCCTGGTGCGCTGCCGTGGAGTTCGTGGTATGCTATGTGAAGATAAGCACTACTTCCAGGATATCAAGTGCTACCTATCATTGAAAGGATATTATGCTGAATCAAGCGAATGTAGGTCCCGCCCCATCAATCACGAAGGCTGCCAGCAAACAGACCTACTACACGATCCGCTTCCTCGCAGATCGCGAACGAGTGGACGACGCGTACCGGGCCTATGGATACTTCCGGTGGGTGGACGATATCCTTGACGCGGATTCGGGTTCAGAGTCCGAACAAGAGGCTTTCCTTGAGCGGCAGAAATCGCTGCTGGAAAAATGTTATCGGGGCGAGTCGCCGCGGGTTGCAAACATCCGGGAAAAGATGTTGGTTGATCTGATCCAGCGTGATCGTGAAAAGAACAGCGGTTTGCACACCTATCTGCGCAACATGATGCTGGTGATGGATTTTGACGTCAGCCGCCGCGGCAGGTTGATTTCGCAAGTTGAGTTGAACGAGTACACGCGCTGGCTCGCGAGCGCGGTGACCGAAGCCTTGCACTATTTCGTCGGGCACGATGGTTACGCGCCCCGCGATGAGACGCGCTATCTGGCCGTTTCTGCCGCGCACATCACCCACATGCTGAGGGATACATTTGATGACGTGCAGGCCGGGTACTACAACGTCCCGCGCGAGGTCCTTGAAGCGAATCACATCGGGCCGCAGGAGGTGCAGAGCGATGCCTATCGCGCCTGGGTGAAGGGCCGGGTGCAGTTGGCGCGCGAGTATTTCCAGGCGGGCAGGCTCTATCTTGCGCGAGTCCAGAACCCGCGTTGCCGCCTCGCTGGCTTTGCCTATACCGCACGCTTTGAATGGCTATTGGAGACGATTGAAAGGGAAGGCTATTGCCTGCGCCCTCAGTATGGTGAAAGAAAAAGCGTAGGAACCGGAATGCGAATGGGCTGGCTTGCACTGACGTCCATGATTAACTTGCGAGGGATGGGTACTCTGCCTGGGCCCATCGACTCGCATCCACTGGGTAGAGTATGAAAACAAAATCGGTGATCGTCATCGGCGCGGGCATCGGCGGGATCACCGCCGCCACGCATCTTGCCAAACGTGGTCTCCATGTTACCGTTGTGGAAAAGAACTCGCGCCCCGGCGGGCGCTGTGACCGCTTTAGCTGCGAAGGCCATCACTTTGATACAGGCCCTACGCTTCTTGTCATGCCTCTGTTGTACGAAGCAGAATTTCGCGCCCTGGGAACATCCCTGCGCGAGCGGCTTGACCTGCAACGAGTGGACCCAACGTATCATCTGGTTTTTGATAACGGCAGCCGGCTCGCGCTCACCTCCGATATGAAATCTATGCAGGAGCAATTGGAAACAATCCAGCCCGGAAGTTTCCAGGGCCTTCTCCGCTACTTGCAGGAAGGTGACCGGCACTATCAGATCGCCATGGACAAACTGGTCACCCGCGATTTCCGCAAGGCCACCGATTTCTTCAGGCTCCAGAATCTCTCTTTGCTCTTTCGCCTCAAGCCGCTCGTTAATCACTATGGCAACATGTCGGCATACTTTGATGACCCGCGCTTGAAGACCGCCTTTACGTTTCAGGATGTGTACATGGGGTTGAGCCCGTTTGCAGCGCCTGCCACCTTTTCCATGATGCCTTACACGGAACTGGCGCACGGCGTGTGGTATCCCAAAGGCGGCATGTATCGCGTGGTGGAGACCCTCGTGGATCTGGCCCGCGAGGCCGGCGTGGAATTCATCTTTAATTCGGCGGTGGAGCGCATTGACGTCAATTCAACGCACGCCCGCGGCGCCCTTTTGGCAGATGGAGCGCGCCTGGATGCAGACGTGGTCCTTGCCAATGCGGACCTGCCCTACGTGTATCAGAAACTGCTCCCGCCGGACGGGATGGTCAAGGCCCTGTCGCGCAAGCAATTCTCCTGCTCCGCGATCAGTTTCTTCTGGGGTGTGGATAAGGTGTATGAAAGCCTCGGCCCGCACACTCTTTTCCTGGCGGACGATTACCGCGAGAACTTCCAGAGCATCAAGGACCTGGGCCTGCCCGCCAATCCCAGTCTTTACGTCCACGCCCCGGCACGGCTTGACCCAGCCATGTCACCGCCGGGACAGGATACCCTGACTGCCATCGTCCCTGTCGGGCACCTGAGCGAAAACGGAGAACAGAAATGGGGCGAACTTACAAGTGAAGCACGAGAGCACGTATTTCGCCGGCTGCGTATTCTCGGCATCACCGACATCGCATCGCACATCAAGTTTGAAGTGACATATACCCCGCTCTCGTGGCGTAAACGGTATAACCTGGTGAAAGGCTCAACTCACGGGTTGTCCCATACGCTGATGCAACTGGCATACTTCAGGCCCTCCAACCGGCATCCGCGCTATCAAAATCTGTACTTCGTGGGGGCCAGCACGCATCCCGGCACCGGCATGCCCACGGCCATGGTCTCCGGCCGTATGGTAGCCGAGCGAATGATGGATGAACTCTGGGCATAGCAATTGGAGGCGATTCTTATGCGTGTCGCTCAGAACTGGCGACTGAAGGCGCAGCGTTACAACCTGACGGGCGAGATCTGTACCGAGTGTGGCGCGAAGATCTTCCCGCCGCGCGACGCCTGTCCGGAATGTGCCAGGCCCGCGCGCACCCCCTACACCTTCAGCGGGCGGGGCGAGGTTTATAGTTTCACTACCTTGTACGACGCGCCCGCGGGCTTCCAGAGATACGCCCCCTACACCGTCGCGCTGGTGCGGTTGGACGAAGGGCCACTGGTCACCGCGCAACTGGCCGATATAGACCCGGAAGAAATTCGCATCGGCCTGCCTGTGGAGATGACGACCCGCCGCCTCTCGGCAGAGGGCGACGAAGGGTTGATCCAGTACGGCTACAAGTTCCGCCCACGCTTCTGGAACCAGTAGCAAGGTTACTACATTACGTCCCCTTTGTGCTCCTCCTGGCTTGCCTGGCCGCCGAGTGTATCCTAAAGGAAATGGGCGCGGCGCGAAATATCTTTGACGCGCGGCGGTATTTGTGCGATACTAGGCAGCCGAGGGGCGTACACCTTCACGATCTTGTCATCATTTGACCGGAGGAGATGGACGGATGTTTGTCTTGGGCATTGACGTGGGAACAGGAGGGGCACGTGCGGTCGTGTGCGACTCCCAGGGAACGGTCATTGCCCAGGCCGACGAACCCTTCCCCCATGAGACCGCACCCTCTCTGCCGCCGGGCTGGTTTGAGCAGGAACCAGGCACCTGGTGGGCGGCCACCGTGACCTGTCTGCGCCGGGTCACATACCTGTTAAAAGACGCTGGTCACGACGTTGCTGCCATCGTGGGGGTTTCTGTCACATCCACGTCGGGGACAGTCTGCACCATCGGTAAAGAGGGTGAACCCCTCGGCCCGGCACTGATGTATAACGATGGGCGCGCCGAGGCAGAGGCGGAAACTCTTCACCTTGTGGGCAAGGAATTGGAGGAACGACTTGGCTATCGCTTCGCACCCTCGTTTGCGCTGGCTAAGATCCTCTGGCTCCAAAAACATGAACCCCAGCGTTCCCAGGCAACGCACCTCTTCCTGAGCCCAACCGACTTCATCATCGGCAGGTTGACCTGTGAGTACGGCATCACCGACTACACGAACGCCTTGAAGACCGGCTATGACCTGATCGGCGACGCCTGGCCCGATTTCATCCAGGTTTCCCTCGGCATCCCCCTAGAGCGCTTGCCCCGCGTCGCGCCGCCCGGCACGATGGTGGCGACGGTCTCTCGTCAAGCCGCCGAACAGACGGGTCTGGTAGCGGGCACGCGCGTGTTGGCCGGGATGACCGACGGCTGCGCCTCGCAAGTGTCAACCGGCGCGGTGGCACCCGGCCAATGGAACAGCACTTTGGGAACCACGCTGGTCATCAAGGGCGTTACGCGCGCTCTCATTCAGGACCCCGCCGGCCGCGTCTATTGCCACCGCCATCCCGACGGCTATTGGCTGCCGGGCGGAGCCAGCAACACCGGAGGAGATGGCATCTCGCGCCGCTTTGCCGCCTCCCGGCTTGATGCGCTCAACGCGCAGTCGCTCCACTGTGCCCCTACCGGCCTGATCGTATATCCGCTGGCAAGGCTCGGCGAACGTTTCCCCTTTGCGCACCCGCAGGCCCAGGGCTTTGTGCTGGGCGAAGCGAGCGACGAGGCGACCTTGTACACCGCCCACCTGGAAGGTGTGGGGTACGTGGAACGGCTGGCCTACGACGTCCTGGCGAGCCTCGGGGCCGAGGTAGGCGATGAGGTCTATGTGGCGGGGGGAGCAACGAGCAGCTCTGCCTGGCTGCAATTGAGGTCAGACATCCTCGGAAAAGCCCTCAAGGTTCCGGCAGCAGGCAGCGGAGCGAAAGGCGCTGCCATCGTGGCTGCCTCAGGCACGTTGTACGATGGCATAGTGCCTGCGGCGCGAGCGATGGTACGCATCACGAGCCAGGTGGAACCCCGCCCTGCCATGAGAGCACCGTATGATGACCGTTACCAACGCTTCTGCGCAGCGTGTCGCGAGAGGGGATATATTGGCTGATATGAGCATCTTCAAGGCCTGCGACATCCGCGGGCGATACGGGCAGAATCTGACTCCTGAAGTAGCGCTGCGCCTGGGCCTGGCTATAGGCACAGAAACCACCGGCAGACCTGTCGTCGTCGGCGGCGACGTGCGCCCCAGCACGGCCCCTCTGAAGGAGGCCCTTATTCGGGGACTGATGGCCGCCGGCAGCCACGTGCTGGATGTGGGTGTCCTTCCGACCCCGGCTTTCTACTTCGCCAAAGATCACCTGGGGGTTGAAGCAGGGGTGATGGTCACCGGCTCCCACAACCCGCCGGGCGATAACGGCTTCAAGGTGAGCCTGAGCCCGTGGTCTGCCACGGCAGAAGAACTGGCTTCCCTGGAGAACCGGATGACCCGCGGTGATTTTGCTCAGGGCACGGGGAGTTACCAACGCGTGGGGGTCATTGAGCCGTACATGGCCTTTGTCAAAAGTCGGTTTCCGGCTTCTGACGGGCTGAAGGTAGTCGTGGACGCGGGCAACGGTTGCTACGCCGCTATCGCCCCCGCGGTGCTGAGAGACCGGGGCTACGACGTGGTAGAACTCTTTTGCGAGCCCGACGGAACCTTTCCCAACCGTAACCCCAACCCTGCCGTAGCCTCTAACCTGAAAGCCCTGTGCGAGACGGTGGTTCAGTCGGGGGCTGACTTGGGGATCGCTTTTGACGGCGACGGGGATCGCGCCGTCTTTGTGGACGGCCGGGGCCACGCGGTAGGGAGTGACCGCAGCCTCGTCATCTTCGCGCTCTATCTCCTGCGCCGTGGCCCAGGCGAGGTGGTTCACGACATCAAGTGCTCAAGCATTGTGCCGGAGGAGGTGCGCAAGGCCGGGGGCACGCCGGTCATGGAGAAGTCGGGCCACGCCTTCATTCGGAATACGCTGCTGCGCCGGAAAGCCGTGATGGGCGGGGAGATCAGCGGCCACTTCTTCTTCGGCGAGTTGGGCCGCGACGATGGCCTCTACGCGGCGCTCCTCATGCTGCGCATCCTCACCGAAACGGGGCAAAGGCTCGCCGACCTGAACGATACCATTCCGTCCTATCCCATCACTCCCGACATACGGCTCCCGTGCCCTCTTCAAGAGGCCGAGGCCACCGTGCGTGAGGTGATGGCCGCCTTCGCCCAGGACACAGGCAGCGAGATCAGCACCCTGGACGGGGTGCGCGTCGCCTGGCCGGACGGCTGGGCGCTCATCCGTCCCTCGGTTACCGAGGCGTTATTGACCCTGCGCTTTGAGGCCCACAGCGCGGTCAGGCTGGCCGAAATCCAGGAGATGGTTGCGGCACGCTCGCCGCGCCTGCGAGCAAAGATGGGAAAGAGTTAGTTACGCTTCGTCGGCCATCTTTGTCAGTTTGGCTCGCGCCTCCGGCGATAGGTTCATCGCCAATGCCCGCAAAGCCTGATCCACCTGCCCGACGTTGCGCGCGCCGATGATGGGCGCGGTGACCGCCGGATGCGACATGACCCAGGCGATGGCGAGTTCAACCATAGGGACTTCCTGCGCCGCGGCTGCTTTCTGCAAGGCCTCCACGATCCGGAAATTCTTCTCGGTGTAATAAATTCCTTCGTAGAAAGCGGTGACGGTGAAGCGTGTGCCGGGAGGCGGCGGCTGGCCCGGCTTGTGCTTGCCCGTCAGGAAACCACCGGCCAGGGGAGAATAGGGGATGACGCCGAGGCCCTGGTCAGCGCAGAAGGGGAGAACTTCCTGCTCAATGCCACGGCGGACGAGGCTGTAGGCCGGTTGCAGGCAATCAAAGCGCGCCCAGCCGTGTACGTCGCTAAGCCACAGCGCCTTGCAGAGTTGCCAGGCCGCGTAATTTGATGCGCCCAGGTAGCGCACTTTGCCCTGGCGTACCAGGTCATTGAGCGCGCCCAACGTCTCCTCCAGGGGCGTTTCCGGGTCCCACGAATGGACCTGGTACAGGTCCACGTAGTCCGTCTGCAGGCGGCGCAGGCTGCCTTCTATCTGCTGCATGATGTGGCGGCGGGAGACGCCTTGGTCGTTGGGGCCGTCGCCCATCTTTCCCCGCACCTTCGTTGCCAGAACGATCTGGTCGCGCCGTCCTCTTTCCTTTATCCATCTCCCCGTGATTTCTTCGGAGATGCCCAGGCTATAAACGTTCGCCGTGTCAAAGAAGTTGATGCCGTTGGCGAAGGCGTGATCCATGACGGCGAAAGAGGTCTCCACGTCAATCTCGCGCCCAAAGGTCATGCAGCCCAGGCAGATGGGCGAAACCTTAACGCCTGTGCGTCCTAGCCTGCGGTATTCCATTTCTCCCTCCTCGGTGGTCTAATCTGCTCCCTTATCGCGTCCCTCATGAAAAGCACACGGCCTATGGCTGCTGGCCCCACGTAGGCCGACGATCATAGGCCGTGCATTATCACTCTATGGTAGCGGGGGCGAGACTCGAACTCGCGACCTTCGGGTTATGAGCCCGACGAGCTGCCACTGCTCCACCCCGCAACGCCGTTACATTGTATCACGAGGCGCGAGCAGTGTCAAATTGTCGGGCTTTCTTTGTTCTTGCCATCTCTACCGAGTTGATATATGATAGGGCCATAACAATCAAAATCCACAAACAAAAGCCCCGGCACGGAGCCGGGGCACTGTCACGAGCGAAGTTGCTCAGTTTCGGATGATGACCGGAGTACCGACCTCGGCCCACTCGTATAGCTTCTTCATGTTGTCATCGGCGAGCATGACGCAGCCGAAGGTGTAGGGCGTGCCGATGTACTTGTCCCAGATGCGCACTCCCCACGAGTTAATCACCTGGCCATGGAAGCCATTCTCCAGTTTGCCTGCCCAGTAGATGCCCATCCAGTAGGGCATCTTCAGGTTCCAGGTGGAGGCGTAGGCCCAGGGTATCTTGTCCAGGATGCGGAAGGTGCCGGTGATGGTGCGGTAACCCCGGCGGCCCGTGGAGACGGGCCAGTTATAGATCATCTTCCCTTCCTCGTACACATAGACCCGCTGGTCAGAGAGATCCACCAGGATACGCTTGCCGACACGCATGTCCACGCCAGGGGGGATGCGCAGGACCTGGCCGGGGCGGATGATGCTGCTGATGGTGAGGCCATTGTAGGCTGCCAGGTCATAAACATAGACCTCAAATTTGTAGGCGATGGCATTCCACGTATCGCCCGCTCGCACGGTATAGGTACGTCCACCGCCAGTGGATGGAGGAGGCGGGGGTGTGGACACAGGCGGAGGTGGGACGTCGCTCTTAGCGCCTGGGATGATGAGCACCTGGCCGACACGCAGGATATTTATGTCAACGAGCTTGTTCGCCTGCGCGATGGCAAAGATGCTGACGCCGAACCTTTGCGCGATGAGGTTCAGCGTATCGCCGAATTGGACGGTGTAGCGTGCGCTGCTTGTCGGTGTGGGCGTTGGCGAACTACCGCCCTGGGGAGGCTGGCTATTGTCCTTGCCGGGCACGCGTAATACCTGCCCCACCCGGACGACACTGGGTTCGGTAATGTTGTTGGCCTGCATCAGCGCCTGCATGCTGACGCCGAGGGCGCGGGCGATGGAACTGAGGGTATCGCCGAACTTGACGGTGTAGGTGGCTGCGGGAGCCGTGTTCCCACCGCCAGGGTTGCCGGTGGAGCCGCCAGGGATGACGATACGTTGGCCGATGAAAATGAGATTCGGGTCGTCCAGGTTGTTCGCCCGCATCAGCGCGCTGGCGGTCGTCCCGTATTTGTGAGCAATGTTCGCCAGGGTATCGCCAGCGGCGACAACGTGAACCAGAGCCTCTGCGTCGTCCGGCGCGGCGAGTACGATGTTGGCCGGGGCAATGAGAAACACGAGAATTGCAGTGGCAATAACGAGCACGCGCCCAAAGGTCTTCATAGTCATATTCTTGCCGATGCCCGCCCTGCCAGCGGTGGGGGATGTGAAAAGATGAGGAGCGATCTGTCGGATCGCTCACGATTATAGCACGGGAACAAGGTGATGTCAACAGATGTAACAAACGATGGCGGTGGCCCGACAGGGCTACGTCCCTGGCAGGTCCTCGCCTCGCGCCCCCTCTTAGATCGGCGGCCCTGGCTATGGGTGGAAGAGCAGGACGTGGTGCTCTCCAATGGGCACGCTATCAACGGCTACATTCTGGCTCCGGCGCGCGATTATGCCGTCATCTTCGCGCTCACGTCCGATGGCCGCGTGCCCCTCGTGCGCCAGTATAAGCATGGGCTTGGCCGCGTGGCGAAGGACCTCCCTGCGGGCTATCTGGATGATGCCGCAGAATCGCCGTTGGCCTGCGCCCGCCGCGAACTGGCCGAAGAAACGGGGTTGGTCAGCGACCGCTGGCAGCACCTGGGGAGTTTCCCGGTGGACACCAATCGCGGCCCGACGGCGACCCACGCCTTCCTGGCCCGCGAGGCGCGGCCTGCGGGAGCCCTTCATTTAGATGAGACGGAATCGCTCCTCTGCGAGTTCCATCCGCTGGCCGAGATCGGGGAGATGATAAGCCGCGGGGAGGTCACGTCCGTCGCGTCGGTCGCCTGCGCGCTGCTGGCTTTGCGGGAGTTGGGGATTTAAACCATGAATGTCCTCAGCCGCTTACTCGCCGATGCTCGGCCTTACCGCCGCCAGGCTATCCTCACTTACATCTGCCTGACGGCCATCACCATACTGAATCTGGTTGTGCCGTGGCTCATCAAGCAGGCCATTGACGTGGGCCTGGCCCGGCGCGACGCGGGCTTCCTTGCGCTCATCGCGCTTGCCATCCTGGGTATCAGTCTCCTGCGCGCGCTCTTCAGCCTGGGGCAACGCTACTTCCAGGAATGGCTGTCGCAGCACGTCGCCTACGACCTGCGCAGTCGCGTCTATGACAGACTGCAACGCCTGTCGTTCGCCTACCATGACTACGCTGAGTCAGGCCAACTCCTCACCCGTGGCACCTCCGATGTGGAAGCGGTGCAGCGTTTCATCGCTTACGGCTTTCTGGATGCCATCAACATGCTCCTCCTATTTATCGGCATCCTCGCCATCCTCCTCGTCACCAACTGGCAGTTGGCGCTCGTCAGTCTCCTGCCGATGCCTGTGCTGGCCGCGCTGACAGCCTACCTGAGAAAGCGCACGCGCACGTTGTGGGATCGGGTGCAGCAAGACTACTCGCGCATGAGCAACACTCTGAAAGAGAACCTGGTGGGCGCGCAGGTGGTGCGGGCCTTCGCCCGCGAACCCTACGAGATAGAGAAGTTCGGCCTGACCAATCGCGACCTGATGCGCAGCCGCCAGAGCGTCTTGCGCCTCCACGGCACAGTCGGCGCGACCCTGGGCCTCCTCATCACCCTTTCCAGCATGTTGGTCATCTGGTTCGGCGGGCGGGAGGTCATCGCCGGGCGGCTCACCGTCGGCGCTCTGGTCGCCTTCAACAGTTACGTGGTGCTCCTCGCCATGCCTGTGCAACGGCTGACCGGCGTCGTCAACATGATCACCGAAGCCCAGGTGAGCGGGGGCCGCATCTACGAGATATTGCACACCCCCTTTGACGTGAAGGAGAGGCCCGGCGCTCGCGAGTTGCCCCCCGTCTCCGGCCTTGTGCGCTTTGAAAACGTCTCTTTTCGCTACGTCAGCAGCAAGGGGGCCGCTCTGCAAGATATCTCGTTGGAGGCGCAACCAGGGCAGATCATCGCCCTGGTGGGCCGCACTGGCGCGGGCAAGAGCAGCCTGGTGCACCTGATCCCTCGTTTCTACGACGTGAGCGCGGGACGCATCACCATTGACGGCACAGACATCCGCGACGTGACGCTCCATTCGTTGCGGCGGCAGATCGGTATCGTGCTGCAAGAGAGCCT
The DNA here is from genome assembly GCA_020853075.1 of Anaerolineae bacterium. Taxonomy (GTDB): domain Bacteria; phylum Chloroflexota; class Anaerolineae; order JADYZS01; family JADYZS01; genus JADYZS01. The sequence goes on from JADYZS010000097.1 coordinate 19,411, forward strand.
CCTTTTCTCGGCCACGATCCGGGAGAACATCGCCTTCGGCCATCCCCTGGCGAATATGGATGAGGTCATCGCTGCGGCGAAGGCGGCGCGCGCCCACGATTTCATCATGTCGTTCCCCGACGGCTACGAGACCGCGGTCGGCGAGCGCGGTGTCACCCTCTCCGGCGGCCAGCGCCAGCGGGTCGCCATCGCCCGCGCCCTCCTGATCAACCCACGCATCCTCATCCTGGATGACTCTACCTCCAGCGTGGACACGGAAACGGAGC
>JADYZS010000098.1 GCA_020853075.1 Anaerolineae bacterium
AAGCCGGAGGACGTCGTGAAAGTTGGCGACGTGGTAGAGACCAGGGTCAGCCGTTTGGACAAGCGGCGCGGGCGGATTGACCTGAGCATGAAGGGCCTACGCTCAGAGCCCGAACCCGACGTGCCTGAACCACAACCGCGCTACGAAGGCGACGACCAGGAACCAGACAACGAGGACGACGTTAGCATTATTGAGATCGCCCTGCAAAAGGCACAGTACGACAAGCGGCGAGACCGCCGCGAGCGCCGCAAGCAGCGCGAGCGGGATGATTCTCGCCGTACCGAGTTGGACGATATTATCTCGCGCACGCTGCGCCAACATCGCGGCGAAGACTGAACCGCTCCCGTTTTCCGAACAAATGCCAGGCGATGCTCACATCCGTCAGCATCGCCTGTTTGTTTTCTGGGCGAGGCACGACGGGAACCGCTTTGCACGGAGCAGAGGCATGAGACGTCGCCGGTCGTGGCTGTTCTCAACTTTACTCACCGTCGCCATCCTGTTCAACAGCGTATCTTTTGCGTCTGCCTGGGAGAGCACTCCTGGTTCTATCCCGCCCGGCTTCGCTTCTGAGAATGGGGAATACGTGCCGGGCGAAGTCGTTGTCGGCCTGGATCGCGCGGCAAGCGAAGAAGGAGTGCGTCGCGCCACGCAAAGCCTCGGCGCGCAAAGTATGGCGGGCTCTATCAAAGGCCGCTTTCAGCTCTACCGCTTCGCCAGCGATGCAGAGGCCGAACGAGCCATCGCCGCCTTGCAGCGGCTTCCCGGCGTGGTCCACGTCTTCCGAAACCGGCGGGTGAGCGTTCCTGAACTCCCCACGCCACCCGGCGATAAACGGGACATCCAGAGACTACCCTCGCCATCTGCCGGATCACCCCAGGCCGCTGTTACCCCTCCGCAAGAAGACGTGGATCAGGCAGAGAGTGCGGCCCAGGGAGACCCCGAACCGGAGGTAGTAGCGGATCACTTCAGATATACACCGGGCCCCTCAGGTACGGCGATTCCCCTGCGGACGAGCAACGACCCGGCGCGCGGCTGGCAATGGCATCTGGACAAGATCAAGGATAATCTGACCGCCCTCCGCCTTGAGCCTGCGCCTCTCATAGCCATTGTAGATACGGGGGTGGATTACAACCACCCTGATCTAAAGGGAAAAGTCCTCTCTGGCCGTGATTTCGTGGGCAACGACAACGACCCCCTGGACGAGAACGGCCACGGAACCCACCTGGCGGGCATCGCCGCGGCCTGGGCCGACAACGGGCAAGGGGGAACAGGAGTTTCACCCACCAGCAACATCCTGGCTGTAAGGGTGTTGGATGGAGATGGCAGAGGCAGTCTCTTCGCCATCCTGGCCGGCCTTGATTACGCCACCGAGTACCCGGAAGTGCGCATCATTAACCTCAGTCTGGACGTCTATGTTCCCTGCCAGGGGCCGGAGTATGCGGTCATGCGCGAGGCCATCCGCTCGGCGGCTAAAAATGGCAAGATCGTGGTGGTCGCCGCAGGGAACGAGAGCGACGTGCCGATCCTCAACGATCTTTACAGGTCGGGCACGGTACATGCCTGTCCTATCCCTGCCAGCATCCCCGAAGCCTTCACCGTCGCCGCTACCGACGAGAACGACCAGCGCGCGTACTTCTCCAATTATAGCCTCCCTCCCGACTACGTGCATCGGGGCGCCGGTGGCTTCTCCTTTGTGGACGTTGCCGCCCCCGGCTGGAATATCCTGAGCGCGTTCGCCGGTCAGGGCTATGCGTCACGCAGCGGCACTTCCGTGGCCGCGCCCATCGTCGCGGGCACAGCAGCCCGCGTGTGGGCCCAATTTCCAGGTCTAACGAACGCGGAGGTGCAGACGCGCCTCCTCAGCACCGGCCTGGAATTGCATAGCAGCCAGGGGTTCCCGGTTCCTGTGCCACGGGTGGACCTGCGCCGCGCGTTGGCTGTGCACACCACTGGCATACAGGGTCAGGTTGTGAACCCGATGAACGGACTGCCGTTGCACGACGTCATGATACAGGTGCGGGCCAACAGTTCCGTAGTAGCCGGTGTGCGCACCAACGCCGCCGGTTTCTATACTCTCGCCGGCCTGGAACCGGGCGTCAACTATACGCTTCTGGCAACCCGGCCCGATCTGATCGCCGTCAGTATCAGGGCCACTACCCTCAGCGGTGTCATCCGAGAGGGCTACAACTTGCACCCCGTCTCCCGCCGCCACAGCATAGGGCCAGCAGAGCCCAACTGGCATCTGGCCCTCGCGTGGCACGATACGCAGCCCGGCCTCAGCGAATGGCGTTTGGGCTACGTTAATGCCAACCCCGCAATCCTGCCCTGGCAGCGCACGGCAGGGCAGGAGATGAACCTCTACCTCAAGACGCCTGGCGCGGGCATCCTCTCTTATGCCGATCCCGGCGACCTGGATCACGAACCGTTCGCCCGCATTACGCGTGATTCCTTCGCCGATGCAGTTGCCACCGAAGGCGCGATCATCCGCAGGCAGGCTGCCGGTGCGTACTGCGTCTCCGTCCATCTGGATCCGCGAGACTTCGGCTGGGGTGAGTTCGCGTCTTCTGGCGCGACGCTGAGATTGCACAAAGGGCGCACTCTATACAGGACGGTGCGCGTCAGCGAGGCGATCACAGGCACGGGCACGTCCTGGTGGAGCGTCTTGCGATTGGAAGGGGACACGGTTAGCGTCATCAACGAATTGCAGCATTATCCTTGTTGGGGTTCGCCCGATGACGACATCCCAGGTATTCCGTATCCGAGCAACTCGCGCGCGCAGGGTGATTTGGGGATTGACCTGGACCGGGCCGACGTCTATGGCGTACCTTTGCGCCAGGGGGAGAACTACCGTTTCCGGCTGTCCGGCTCCGCGACGACGGACTTTGACCTCTATTTGTTCGGCCCCGACGCGGCCAGCATTTACGGGGCGATTCCCCTCGTCCAGTCAGACCGCCCTGGCAGCACGGAGTGCTTCGGCTTCAAACCTCCTGCCGACGGCATCTACTATTTGCTGGCCTGGGCTTTCGCGGGAAAGGGATCTTATGTCATAGAAGTAAGCAGGGTAGGCGGATGTCCGACTCCCCCGCGCGGGCCAGCGAATCGCCCCCTGCCGCACTTCTTCAGTTGACGTTCCTCTTGCCATCCCCTATAATGAATGGGCGCGAAGCGCAGCCCAACCTGCGACTGTCGCTCCGGGATACCATCATTCACTTGCTGATAGAGAAACCCTTCATGCGTCTGACCCCACACTTCACAACCCGCTTCACCATCGGTCTTCTGCTGGTTACCATCGCCTTCACCCTTCCCGTTGGTGCTATTGTCCAGCCCTCGGAACCAGGCCCCAGCCTCTATCTTCAGCGCGTCACCTTTGACCCTTTGCGCGAAGAACCCTCTTTTCCGACAAGGCTCATGGCCCCTGCTTCTGTCACCGATGAGCCCGGCTATGCCATCGTGCAATTCCAGGGGCCCATCCAACCGGCATGGTGGGACGCAGCAACCGCTGCCGGCGCGGAACTCCTGGATTATATCCCTGACTATGCCTTTGTCGCCCGCCTCAAGCCGGGAGCCGCCCAAGCCCTCCTCTCTCTGCCCAGTGTGCGTTGGGTAGGCCCATTCCACCCTGCCTACAAGGTGAGCTTTGCCTTAGATCCGGTGTTCGCCAGGGGCTCGCAGGACGAAAAGGGCGAGGTTTTGGATCTCCGCGTTCGTCTCTTCATAGGCGAAGACCTACCCACCGTAGAGAGAGAGTTGGCCGCGTTGGGGGCCCACGTCACCGGCCATTCGGCCAACCAGTGGGGCAGTACCTTGCGCTTGCGGTTGCCTGCGAGCGCGCTGGCGGACGCCGCCCGCATCGCCGCCATCTCCTGGCTGGAGCCAGGCTATCCACGCCAGCTCTTCAACGACGTGGGGCGCGCTGCGATGGGCGTCCACACCGCCTGGGGGCGCATCTCCAGCCTCTACGGTGCAGGCCAGATTGTTGGCGTGGCCGACACAGGGCTGGATACCGGAAACACAGCCACCCTCTCCGCCGACTTCGCCGGCCGCCTGGTCAATGCCTACGCGCTGGCCCGCCCTCCTGCCGACTGGTCAGACCTGGACGGCCATGGCACCCACGTGGCCGGCTCGGTGCTAGGCAACGGCAGCCTTTCCGGCAGCAACCCCGCCAGCCAGACGTATATAAATTCGTTTGCCGGGGTCGCACCGGAAGCCGGCCTCGTTTTCCAGTCCATAGATGATGGTTCCGGCAGGCTGCCCGGGCTTCCTGCCGATCTGAACGACCTCTTCCAGCAAGCCTACAACGACGGCGCGCGCATCCACGTCAACAGTTGGGGCGGCGTGGATAACCTCGGAGCCTATACGCTGGACGCACAGCAGGCTGACCAGTTCGCCTGGAGCCATCCCGATATGACGATCTTCTTCGCCGCGGGCAACGAAGCAGTGGACAAGAACAGAGACGGCGTGATAGACCCCGACGCTATCTCCTGGCCCGGAACCGCCAAGAACGTCGTTGCCGTCGGCGCGAGTGAGTCGTTCCGCCCGTTGGGTGGCTTCAACTACCCGAATGGCGTTTGCTGGGCCTGGGCAGATTGCTGGCCGCAGGACTTTCCTGTGTTGCCCATCGCCATAGACGCGCTTTCCAACAACGTCAACGGTCTGGCAGCCTTCTCAGGACGCGGCCCCACCGATGATGGTCGCATCAAACCGGACCTGGTCGCTCCTGGCACCAACATCATCTCTGCCCGCTCGCACCATCCTCGCGCCGGCACCGGCTGGGGCTTTTACAACTCGCACTACATTTATGATGGCGGCACCAGCATGGCGACACCCCTCGCCGCGGGCGCGGCAGTATTGGTGCGGGACTGGTATAACGACGTGCGGCGAATCGCCAGTCCTTCCGGCGCTCTCATCAAGGCTACGCTTATCAACGGCGCGACCACCCTCGCGCCGGGGCAATACGGGTACGGTTCCACGCAGGAGGTGCCCGACAGCATCCCCAATAATGCTGTTGGCTGGGGCCGGGTGAATCTGGCGGGGTCTATCGCGCCCGACGCGCCCATCGCCCTCTGGTTTGATGACCACTCCACCGGCCTCAGCACCGGCACGAGCGTCGTGTACCGGCTGAACATTAGCCCCCCTTCGCCGGGCATTTCTTTGCCAGGTGCCACCGACATCATCCAGAACGGCGGCTTTGAGACGGGAAACTTAAGCGCGTGGGAGCCTTCCGGCTCGCCAGGTGTATCCGGTGTCCAGAAACGGAGCGGCAACTATTCTGTGCGCCTGACCAACGGCGATTCGCAAGATCACCACGTGCGGCAGGCGATCTCCGTCCCCAGCAATGTTGTGTCGGCTACGCTGTCGTTCTGGGTAAGGATTGATAGTTCG
>JADYZS010000099.1 GCA_020853075.1 Anaerolineae bacterium
AGCCGCCGCGCGTTTCGCTAAACGACGGCACAATGGTCGTAACCCTGGCGCGGCCAACTCCCGAACGCGTGAGAAATGCGCTCGTCGCCTGGTATCGCCGGCAGGCAGAGACGTTCCTGGGAGAGCAGGTAGAACACTACGCGGCGCAGACAGGCTTGAGGCCGAAAAGCATTGAGATTGTAGCGTGGCGGCGCCGGTGGGGCGATTGTAAAGGGACGGCGCAAGTCGTGCGGTTCAACTGGCGCATCGTGCAATCGCCACTAACCGTCGTGGATTACTTGGTGGTGCACGAACTGGCGCACTTGCGGGAACCCAACCACTCGCGCCGCTTCTGGAGCCTAGTCGGTTCCGTGTTGCCGGATTACAAGCAAGCCCGTCGGTGGCTCAAAGATTGGGGCGCGCCGCTCTTGCTGCTCGGTGACAATAGACACCCACTAATTGACACACTCCCTTCTTAGGTGTATCCTACGGGCTGCAACTCTCAACGAGACGTCACAGCCATGAATCATCCCCCTGAAGAATCCACGCGTCCACGCTGGCGCATGGTCAAAGAGCGCATCCGCAAAGAGGATGGCCGCTATCTCATCTATTACCGCTTCCTGGCGAGCGAGGAGATACCACCACCCTCCCTGCCCACGGCGAGCGAGCGCACTGCCCCGGCTGCACCCACTTCACCTACACAGGAGAGGCCATGAGAGTCCTTGTCACCGGCGGAGCAGGCTTCATCGGTTCCCACGTGGTAGATACCATCGTGGGCGCGGGCCACCACGTCGCCATCGTGGACGACCTGAGCACGGGCAAAAGAGCCAACCTGAATCCCAAGGCCACCTTCTACCAGGCCGATATTCGCGACGAGAACGCGCTGGCGCCCATCTTCGCCCAGGAGCAGCCGGAGGCGGTCTGCCATCAGGCGGCCCTCGCCAACGTGCGCGAGGCGATGGCGCAGCCGGTGCGCTACGCCTCGGTCAACGTCCTCGGCTCCCTCACCCTGTTGGAGATGTGCCGCCAATATGGCGTCCAACGCTTCGTCTATGCCTCCACCGGCGGCGCGGTCTATGGGGAACCGCAGTCGCTGCCAGTGAACGAGGAACATCCCATCAATCCCCTGGACCCCTACGGCGCGTCCAAACATCACGTAGAGCACTACCTGCACCTCTATCGCCACAATTACGGCCTGCGCTATACCGTCCTGCGCTACGCCAACGTCTATGGCCCACGGCAGGACCCCTTCGGCGAGGCGGGCGTCGTCGCTATCTTCACCAACAAATTGCTGGCAGGCGAGACGCCGACCATCAACGGCACGGGCGAGCAGGAGCGCGATTTCGTCTATGTGGGCGACGTGGCGCGGGCGAACCTGTTGGCCCTGACCGGGGCCGAGGGCATCTTCAACGTCGGCACGGGCGTTGCCACCACGATTAACCAGGTCTATCAGGGATTGCGTGAAGCCACAGGCTACCAGGGGCCGGTGAATTACGGCCCGGCGAAGGCGGGCGAGGTCTATCGCATCTACCTGGACGTGGGCAAGGCCGCGAAAGAATTGAATTGGACGCCGCAGGTTCCCTGGGTGGAAGGCTTGCGCTGCACCGTCGCCTCCTTCCGGAAGTAACGGCATGTCTGAACTGCGTTGGCATCCGCTGCTGGAAGAGTGGGTCGTCACCGCCACCCACAGGCAAGACCGCACCTTCTTCCCACCGCCCGACTATTGCCCCCTTTGCCCGACGCGCCCCGGTGGCTTCCCCACAGAAGTCCCGGCTGCGGACTACGAAATCGTCGCCTTTGAGAACAAGTTCCCGGCCTTCCGTCCGCAGCCGCCGGAGCCTGCGGTCACCGGCAGCGAGTTGCTGCCGGTGCGCCCGTCGCAAGGCGTCTGCGAGGTGGTGCTCTACACGCCGCAGCACGACGCGCGCCTGGCCGACCTCGGCCTGAACCATCTGCGCCAACTGGTGGAAGTCTGGACGGACCGCTACGCCGAACTAGGCGCGCTGCCGTACATTGACTACGTTTTCATCTTTGAAAACCGGGGCGAGGCGGTCGGCGTGACGCTGACCCATCCCCACGGGCAAATCTACGCCTTCCCCTTCATCCCGCCTGTGCCCATGCAGGAGTTGGCGGCCGGTCGCCGCCATTGGGAACGCACAGGCCGCTGCCTCGTCTGCGACGTATTGGCCGAGGAGCGAGCCGCCGGTCAGCGCACGGTGGCAGAGAACGACGGGTTCTGGGCCGGTGTCCCTTTCTACGCGCGTTACCCCCACGAGGTACACATCGTCGCCCGCCGCCACGTGGAGGCCCTGACAGGGCTAAGCGACGGCGAGCGGTGGGAACTGGCCGCCGTCCTGCGCACTATCCTGCTGAAATACGATGGGCTCTACAATTTGCCTTTGCCTTACATGATGGTCATGCACCAGGCTCCTACCGATAGGCGGGAGCATCCCGGCTGCCATTTCCACATAGAGTTCTACCCGTTGCAGCGCGCGCCGGGCAAACTGCAGTACCGCGCCGGATGCGAGACGGGCGCGGGCACCTTCCTGGCCGACGCGCTGCCGGAAGATTGGGCGGCGCAGTTGCGGTCGCGCGTCGCCTGACCCATGCGGATTGCGCTCAACGGCTGGTTCTGGAGCCAGCCCCACGTCG
>JADYZS010000100.1 GCA_020853075.1 Anaerolineae bacterium
CCACGCCGCAGACAGATGGATCAGGAAGCACCAGCCTGTTGGCAAGTCGCCGCTGGCAGACAGCCCCGCGGGAGGGGATTATGGATAGCAAAGTCCGGGTCATGATCGTTGAGGATCACCCGCTGTTCGGACAGGGGTTGCGCCGGGTTATTGAATCTGAATCTGACATGGAGTTGGTGGCCGAGATTCGCGATGGGCGGGAAGCCGTGCGCCAGGCGCTGGACCTCAGTCCACAGGTTATCCTGATGGACGTGAATCTTCCCACGCTAAACGGCCTGCAAGCAACAAGGGAGATCAAAGCGGAACGAGACGACGTAGCCATCATTGTCTTGACGGCTTATCATGAAGATGAGCAGTTGTTCCATGCTTTGCGCGCCGGCGCGGCGGCCTACTTCTCCAAAGACGTGAGTGCCTCGGAATTGCTGCGGGCGATCCGGCAGGTGGCACGCGGTAATTTCGTCATCGGCGATACCGTGATGGGCAAACCGCAAGTTGCCTCGTGGATGCTCAAGCGTTTTGAAGAACTTGCGGTCTTCGGCGAATCGCCGGATGAGATGTTTGTGCCTCTGTCACCGCGAGAGATGGAGATTCTCCAGCACATCACGCGCGGCTCCAGCAACAAAGAGATTGCCCGCGCCCTGGGCATCAGCCGCCAGACGGTGAAAAACCACATGAGCGCGATCTTGCGCAAACTGGCGGTCAATGACCGCACCCAGGCCGCTGTGTTGGCGCTGCGCCGTGGCTGGATTCGCCTGCAGGACACGGCAGGGCCAGGATCTTCTGCCTGAACCCCGCCGCCATCTTTGACCAGAAAGGACGGCGCCCTGACGATGCGGCTTCTTCCCAACGGAGAGGAACCCAGGGTCATAGGTTCCGAGGAAGGCCAGAGCTTCGTTGAATTCGCGCTGATGATCATCCTGGTGGCTATCGTTGTCCTGGCGATATTGCTGATCATGGGCGACGACATCCGCACCTTTGTTAACGGCTTGCTCCAGACCTGGTTCCCTGGTAGATGACGGCTGTCGTTGCCGGTGGCGTGGTTTCGTGATCACCCCCTTGTCCCAGCCGACCGTCATGAACTCTACACTTCGCGACGTTGTCCGGCTTCCTATGCTGCGGCAGGTTCTTCTTGATCTCTTCTTCCCGCCGCGCTGCGCGTCGTGTGGCCGCGTGGGGGAGTGGTTTTGCGCCTCCTGCCGAGCCCAAGTGCAGCCGTTGTTGCCCCCTCTGTGTGCCCATTGCAGTCGCCCCCTTCCTTCCGGGAATTTGTGTGAGCGTTGTCGGAGAGAACCGTCGTCATTGGAGGGTATTCGCGCCGCGGCTCGCTATGCCGATTCTCTGCGCGCGGCGATCTTGCGCATCAAGTTTTCCGGCTGGCAGGCGGTAGCCGAACCCCTGAGCGATTATCTCTGGCAGGTCTGGCAGCGAGATCCCTTGCCTGTGGATATTCTCATGCCGGTACCGTCTGATAAGGCGCGGCTGCGGGCGCGCGGCTACAACCAATCTGCGCTCCTGGCTCGCGGCCTGGCAAGGCGCATCGGCAAGCCGGTCTGGGAGGAAGCATTAGAGCGCACACGACCCACGGCGCGCCAGGTGGAACTGACGTCGGTTCAGCGTTGGCAGAACATCAACGAGGCGTTTCGCTGCCGGGACGGCTCGGTACTCGGCAAGGCCATCCTTTTGGTGGACGACATCTGTACGACCGGCGCTACATTGGAAGCATGTGCGGCGGCCCTACGCGCGGGAGGAGCCCGTGCGGTGTGGGGGATAGCGTTGGCGCGCACGGCCCTGCCTCCGCTAGATCGGGGCGACGCGCTGTTACCCGATGCGGATGATGCGGGTGAGTTTCCAGACGTGCCGTAGCAAGGTCCTTGCTCTAGTTTTGATCGGGCCCCGGCGTATCTGCGCCGGGTGCACCATCGTAGATAGAAAGGAAAGGCGTATGCAACTGGTCATCCAGGGTAAGAACATGGAGGTAAGCGATTGGCTGCGGCAGTACGTGGAGAAGAAAGCGGGCAAGTTAGACCGCCTCCTGCCCAATGCTGATGAGGTGCGCGTAGAACTCTCGGTGGAGCACACCAAGAGCGCGCAGGATCGTCAGGTGGTGCAGATGACGGTGCGATCCAATGGGCGGATTCTGAGGGCCGAGGAGAAGTCGGCTGATATGTTTGCCTCGGTGGATGCCGTGATGGACAAGATACATCGCCAAATCAGCCGCTTCAAAGAACGCCGTCACGACAGGCGTACGCAAGGAGGCGACACCGCAACGGCAGAATTACCCACGCCCGTTGAGACTGAGGAGGAGACTCCCAGAATCGTGCGGGTCAAGCGCTTCGTTTTGACCCCGATGGACGAGGAGGAGGCCGCCGAGCAGATGGAGCTGCTGGGCCACGATTTCTTCGTCTTCTACAACTCGCGCACTGCCGAAGTGAACGTCGTGTATCGTCGCCACGACGGCAACTACGGCCTGTTGCAACCTCAGTTGCCCTAGCGCCGTTGTCTGATCTCGCCGGTACATAAGGGCCCAGGTCGTTCCTGGGCTCTTATGTTAGACATTGGTCAATTAAATGGTCTAGTGTGTGTCCTGATGCCAAGCGATCACGTTGAGACATTCCAAGAGATTGAGTTGGAGACCGGGGGCGCGGCAGAAACAGCAGCACTGGGTGAGCGGCTAGGCCGGCATCTGCGACCTGGTGACGTCGTGGCGCTGGTGGGGGAACTGGGAACCGGCAAGACGTGTCTGGCGCAAGGGATCGCGCGCGGCCTGGGCTTGGCCGTGCCTCTGACCAGCCCCACTTTTATCCTCGTTAACCAGCATCCGCTGCCGGACGGTACGATCCTGTACCACGCGGATGCCTATCGCCTGAACGACCCTGTGGCCGAAGGGCGCGACCTGGGACTAGATGAGTTGTTGCGGG
>JADYZS010000101.1 GCA_020853075.1 Anaerolineae bacterium
AGGGGTCAGCGGATGCCTTCGGCGTAGCGGAATAGCGGATAATCCCCTCGCAGACAGCCGTTATCCGCTATTCCGCTACCTATCCGCTGACCAGAAATCAAACCCCTGTATTTTTAGGATAGGTTCTAAAGATCTCCGTAGAGACGAGCCGCCAGCTCGTCTCTACACATTTTGAGGGTTTTCTCGTGTTGCCACATCTAACGAAAATCTAACGTTGCTCTAGTGCGATTCTAACGCGTGGCTGCTATGATACTCGTGAGATTGTGAAGTGAGACGTTTGCTCATCATTTGCCATCGCATGAAGGAGGTGCACAATGGCAGAACTCACCCGCTGGGAACCCTTCCGCGATCTGGTCACGCTGCGGGAGGCGATGAATCACCTGTTTGAGGAGCGCTTCATCCGGCCTACACCTTTCCTGGCCCCGTTGGCCGAGGGCACGTTGGCTGTGGATGTGTACGAGACGCCGGAGGATGTGGTGGTCAAGGCCACGGTCCCCGGCATCAAGCCCGAAGAGATCAACATTAGCGTCACTGGCGACGTCCTGACCATCAAGGGCGAGACGAAGCAGGAAGAGAAGGTGGAGAAGGCGAACTACATTCGCCAGGAGCGGCGCTACGGTGCGTTCGCCCGGAGTATCTCCTTGCCGACTTCCGTTAACGCGGAAAAGGCCGAGGCAGTGTTTGAGAACGGTGTCCTCACCCTGAAACTCCCGAAGGTGGAAGAGGTCAAGCCGAAAGTCATCAGCGTCAAAGCGAAGTAACAAACCAGGAGCAGACTACCGCTCCCCATTTCTATGCTAACTAACCAGGAGGTTAATGATGGCAGAGATCATGCGTTGGGAACCGTTCCGCGATATGATTACGTTGCGGGATGCGATGGATCGGCTGTTTGAGGATAGTTTCTTCCGGCCCAGGGCGCTCTGGCGGGAAACAAACGGCGACCGGACGATGCGCCTTTCCCTTGACGTCTATATGACGCCAGAGGAGGTTATTATCCACGCCTCTGTCCCCGGCCTCAAGCCCGAAGACGTACAGATCACCCTGGAGGGCGATACCCTCACGATCAAGGGCGAGGTGAAGGCTCCGGTGGAAAACGTGGACTACATTCTGCAGGAGAGACCGTTTGGGCACTTCTCCCGCACGCTGACCTTCAATATCCCTATTCAGTCCGACAAGGCCGAAGCCTCTTTTGAGAATGGCGTGCTGACCCTCATCGTGCCCAAGGCTGAAGCCGTCAAGCCGAAGACGATCAAGGTGCAGGCTCGCTAGGGCATACTTCCCTTTATCAGACCGCGCCCAGCGACTCAGGCACGCAGGCTCCCACGTCAGGAGCCTGCGTTTTCTTTTCTCCTCCTTACCACCGGAAGTTGACGTATCGTGACGATACGATTATACTCCTGGCACGGCGCGTCCGGTTGCTCAGTATGGTGTTATCTATCCATAGACTGAGGATGCTGGCAAGGGGACCTCTTGTTGTTATTGCTGTCGTGAGGAGAGAAGTATGACAGTGTGGTCTAGTATCGGCGCAAGTCTGGCGGCTGTTTTAGTGGGCTATCTGTTAGGGTCGGTGCCGAGTGGCTGGTTGATCGGAAAAGCCCACGGTATTGATGTGCGTCACTTTGGGAGTGGCCGAACGGGAGGGTCTAACGTTTTTCGTTCCCTCGGCTGGCGCGCAGCGGCCATTACCGGCCTCAGTGATATTCTCAAAGGCGCGCTGGCCGTCTGGCTTGCCCGTTGGCTCTTCGGCAACGAGTTGGCGGCAGCCCTTGCCGGTGCGGCCGCGGTGGTAGGGCATAACTGGCCGGTGACGCTGCGCTTCCGCGGGGGCGCAGGTGGTGCAACGGCAGGAGCGGCGCTATGTGCCCTCTCCCCCGCCGTGGGCCTCGTTATCGTCCCTTTGGCCGTCTTTATGTTGTTTGGTGTGCGGTATGCTTCGCTCGCCACGTTGACCGCAGCGCTCGGCGGTCTGGTAGGATTGTTTGTGCGGTGGTACATTCTAGGCGATGATGCTGGGCTTATCTACGTCCTGGCTTTTGGTTTGCCTGTCGTAGTCGCCGTCATCATCGGACTGCGCCCCAATATCACCCGCTTGCTGCAAGGCCGGGAGAAGCGACTGGACTTCAGCCGCCTTAAGAACATGGGGCGACAGCAAAGTTGAGGCGGTGACGCTGACAAGGGATTTGCCGGCCTAGCCTCTGGGGGCGGGAAGCCGATGCTTCTGGCGATGCCCTCTTATGGTGCTGGACTGATGGGTGAAGATAAGGTATCCTCAGCCACAATCAGTGTGGTTTCGCGGCCACCGGAGAAGACCAGGGTTACAAGGGGTTGCTGAGTCACAGGAAAGGTAGATGCGGGGCGCGGCCAGCAATGGCCGCGCCCCAGGTTTTTCCTTAAGGGGTAAGATTTACAGGTCGAATCGGTCAAGGTTCATAACCTTGTTCCACGCCGCTACAAAGTCGTGGAGGAACTTCTCCTGGGAGTCCTCACAGGCATAGACTTCCGCCAAAGCCCGGAGTTGGGAATTGGAACCGAAGATCAGGTCGACGCGGGTGCCGGTCCACTTGAGTTCGCCCGTTGCGTGATCCCGACCCTCAAACACCTGATCGTCTTCCGCGGTTGCTTTCCACGTCGTGCTCATGTCGAGCAGATTTACAAAGAAATCGTTGGTGAGCGTCTCTGGCCGCTTGGTGAAGACGCCGTGCTGAGACTTTCCAGAGTTGGCATTCAAGACTCGCATACCGCCAACAAGAACCGTCATCTCAGGAGCGGTCAGCGTCAGCAGTTGCGCACGATCAACCAGCAGTTCCTCTGCCGTTACTGCATATTTCGCTTTTTGATAGTTGCGGAATCCGTCTGCCGCTGGTTCCAGAACGGCGAACGACGCCACGTCGGTCTGCTCTGGCGACGCATCCGTACGTCCTGGCGTGAAGAGAACGGTCACATCGTGACCGGCCTCCTTCGCAGCCTGCTCGATACCAGCGCATCCGCCCAGGACAATCAAGTCGGCGAGCGAGACTCTCTTCCCTCCTGTCTGCGCGCGGTTGAACTCCTCCTGGATTCCCTCAAGGGTCTGCAGCGCAGTCTTCAGTTGGGTCGGCTGGTTGACTTCCCAATCTTTTTGTGGCGCCAGGCGAAGGCGCGCCCCGTTTGCACCGCCGCGCTTGTCAGAGCCACGGAAGGTAGAGGCCGACGCCCACGCGGTCGTGACGAGTTCCGAGATTGACAGCCCCGAGGCAAGGATTTTGGCCTTGAGTCCCGCGATGTCGGCCACGTTGATCAGGTCGTGATCAACTGCGGGGACGGGGTCTTGCCAGATCAACTCTTCTGCCGGGACCTCCGGACCGAGATAACGCGAGCGGGGGCCCATGTCGCGGTGCGTCAGCTTGAACCACGCCCGGGCGAACGCGTCTGCGAACTGATCCGGATTCTCGTAGAAGCGCCTTGAAATCTTTTCATAAACGGGGTCGAACCGCAGAGCGAGATCAGTGGTCAGCATGGACGGCGCGTGACGCTTTGACGGGGCGTGCGCATCCGGCACCGAATTAGCGCCTGCCCCATGCTTCGGTATCCACTGATGCGCACCGGCTGGGCTCTTGGTCAGCTCCCAGTCGTAGCCGAACAGGTTCCAGAAGAAGTTGCTGGTCCACTTCGTTGGCGTAGAGGTCCAGGTGACTTCCAGGCCGCTGGTGATCGTGTCGCCTCCCTTGCCTGTACCAAATTTACTCTTCCAGCCGAGGCCTTGCTCCTCAATGCTGGCGGCTTCCGGCTCTGGGCCCACCAGCGACGCGTCGCCGGCACCGTGGGTCTTGCCAAAGGTATGGCCGCCAGCGATCAGAGCGACCGTTTCTTCGTCGTTCATCGCCATGCGCGCGAAGGTCTCGCGGATGTCATGGGCTGCGGCGACGGGATCGGGATTGCCGTTCGGCCCTTCCGGATTGACGTAGATCAGCCCCATCTGCACCGCG
>JADYZS010000102.1 GCA_020853075.1 Anaerolineae bacterium
CACAGAGCAGCGGATGGAGCGCGCGATGGATCGGCTGGTGCACACGCCGGGCCGCACCGCCATCATCATCGCTCACCGCCTGGGCTCAGTGCAGCGGGCCGATGAGATCATGATCCTGGAGAACGGCCACATCTGCGAGCACGGCGCGCGGGTGAAATTGGCCCGCGACCCAACGTCACGTTTTTACGGCTTGTTACAGACCGGGCTAGAGGAAGCGTTGGCATGAATGGACTAGTGGGGATAAATAGGGCCCAGCCCACAGCAGGGCCAACCTGGCGATACCTCTGGCAGTTGGTTCGCTTCACGCCGTGGCTCTACCTATTCATTGGTGCTTTGCGCGTATTGATCTTTGCCGTGGGTCCGCAAGTTACGGGCTTAATCATTCGCGCGTTCTTTGACACTTTGACCGGACGCACGCCAGCCGCTATGGGGCCGTGGGGACTGGTAGCGCTCCTCGTAGCGACGGAGTTCGCGCGCGTCGTTGCCATCTTCGCCGATATTTCCGCGGGTTACATTTTTATCTACACGGGTGCCGCTCTCTTGCGCAAGAACTTGTTCGGGCGTATTTTAGACCGCCCTGGGGCACGCGCCGTGCCGGGATCTCCGGGTGAGGCGATCAGCCGTTTTCGCGACGACGTTGATTTGACCGTCGGATTCCTCGGCCAGTTGAACTTCTTGTTGGGGAACGTACTTTTTACGATAGTAGCGGTTATTGTGATGCTTCAGATTGAGCCGCGTATCACCCTTGTTGTATTCCTTCCCTTGGCGGTCATCGTGATGGCCTTCAACTGGGCGATGCGGAGCATTGAGAAATATCGCCGGGCCAGCCGCGAGGCCACCGGGCGCGTGACCGACTTCATCGGCGAGATATTCGGCGCGGCGCAGGCCGTCCAGGTCGCCACGGCGGAAGCGCGCCTGACCGAACGCTTCCGTGCGTTGAGCGAAGTGCGCCAGCGTGCGGCTCTGAAAGATAGCCTGTTCAACCAATCGCTAGGGTCTATTTTCTGGAACGCTGTCAACCTGGGCACTGGCGCGATCTTGCTGATGGCCGGGCAGGCCATGCGAGCAGGAACCTTCACCGTGGGCGATTTCGCCCTCTTCGTCTATTATTTCATGAAGGTTACGAACCTGCCCGCCATGATCGGCGTCTTCTCGGCCCGATACAAGCAGGTGGGTGTCTCCGTGGAACGCCTGGTCACGCTACTGCAAGGCGCCCCGCCGGAGACGTTAGTCAAGCACGGCCCCGTCTATATGCGCGGTGAGTTGCCCACCGTGCCCCACATTCCCAAAACCGATGAGCATCGCCTGGAGAGGATTGAGGCGTCAGGGTTAACCTATCGCTATCCCGATACGGGTCGTGGCATTGAGAGCGTCAACCTAAATCTGCTGCCAGGCACCTTCACCGTGATCACCGGGCGCATCGGTTCCGGCAAAACGACGCTTCTGCGCGTTCTCTTAGGGCTTTTACCCAAGGACGCAGGCGAGATTCGCTGGAACGGTATCCCTGTGGACGATCCAGGCGCGTTCTTCGTGCCCCCACTTAGCGCCTACACCCCTCAGGTCCCGCTCCTCTTCAGCGAATCGCTGCGGGACAATATTTTGATGGGCTTGCCGGAAGGGGAATGTGATCTGCAAGGGGCCATCCGGTTGGCAGTCATGGAGCGGGACATAAAAGAGATAGAAAACGGGCTGAACACCCTGGTCGGCACCAAAGGCGTCAAACTCTCCGGCGGGCAGCGGCAGCGCGCCGCCGCTGCCCGCATGTTCGTGCGCCAGCCCGAACTGCTGGTCTTTGATGACCTCTCCAGCGCGCTTGACGTAGAGACGGAGAATATGCTCTGGGAACGAGTCTTCCAGTGCCGCAACGCGACCTGCCTTGCCGTCTCCCACCGCCGGACGGCGCTGGCTCGCGCCGATCATATCATCGTCCTCAAAGACGGCAGAGTAGAGGCCGAAGGGACATTAGAGACACTCTTGGCAGAGTGCGAGGAGATGCGGCATCTGTGGGAAGGCGCGTCAGAATCCCCCTCTACTGCCCCGGCAGATCCCACTCGGCCACGTTCCAGGTGACCTCTTCCGTGGGGTCGGGCTTCAGGTTGCGGAAGGCCGGGCTCGTGGCGTAGATATGGAGCCGGCTGAAGAGAGGCAGCGACGGCACATCCTTCGTGAATTCCTGCTGCAAAACCTGGTAAGCCGCGACCCGTTCCTCCCGGCTCAGGGTATTGTTCGCCCGCCGCACGGCCTCGTCGGCCTTCTCGTTGCACCAACCCATCACGTTCTGCCCCGTCCAGCGGTTGGCGGGGAGAGGAACCTGGTCGCAGCGGTAGAGGGTCTCGCCACCGGGATCGGCCTCGCCCATCCAGGCGAACTCCGCGATGTCAAAGTCGCGGCGGAGGAGACGACCTTCGTCGCCGAACCAGAGGCGCGACGCGATGAGGTCGGGAACGATCTCAATACCGATGGTCTTCATCTGCTCCTGCAGGAGTTCTGCCAGCCGTTGGCGGAGCGGGTCGGATACGGCAGTTACTCTCAGGGAAAGCCTCTTGCCCCCCTTCTCGCGGATGCCATCGTTCCCCACCTTCCACCCTGCCTGCTCCAACAAGGCTTTCGCCTTCTCCCGATCCGGCTTATAAACGGTGATCTTATCGTCACCCGCGTAGGCCCAGTGGCTTGGGGGGATGTGCGTGTTCAGCAGCGCAGAGTGACCGGCGTAGAGGCTGTTGACCAGGGCCTGCCGGTCTATGCCCCAGGCGATGGCCTGGCGCACGCGCACGTCGCCGAGGGCGAAGTGCGGCTCCGACAGGTTCTGCTTGTCTTTGTTGGTGGCACTGGGCACATTCAGATTGAAGTCCAGATGCTCCCAGGTGGCGCTGGGAAGCCAATGCGCTTTGATTAAGCCCGCCTGATCCAGTTGGTCAACGAGAGAAGCGGATACGTTCTGCAAGGCATCGGCAGTCGCCACGTCAACCTGGCCCGCAGCCAATTGCGCGATAACCTGGTTGGGGTCGGGCATGATCCTGAAGATCAGCGTTTTGACGGACGGTTTCCCATCCTTCGCGCCGTAG
>JADYZS010000103.1 GCA_020853075.1 Anaerolineae bacterium
ATCCGCTGAGAAGGGAGAACCCTTCTCTCTTGCTCTGAACGAGTGCTACTAACCTGCAAGGCTGGTACACCGACGGCCCGAAGAAAGCCACCGATGTCCATAGAGATACCACACCTTGAGGCGAAACTGGCGCGCCACCGGGCCTTTTGGCAGCGCGCGGAGACAGACCGCCCGCTTTATGGCTTCTGGCAGGGCGGCTACTTTCCGTTGGAGGGGCTTCAGGGCGTTATGACCAGCGGCTACCTGAAGCCGGAGAACCTCGTGCCGGAGGGGTTTCTCTCTCTGTACGAAGCCCGCAGCGTCCGCACCATGCTAGACGCCGGTGACCTCTTGCCTGCGGTGACACCCTTCCTGGGTATCCCCTGGACGGAGGCCATTGCGGGCTGTCCCATCGTCGTCTCTCTGGAATCGGGGAGTATCTGGGCCGAGCCATACACGACCAAGTTATCAGACCTGGACGGGTTGGAGGAGCGCGCCCTCTCTCCCCACAACCCCTGGCTGCGCAAACTCCTGGAATTCCAGCAAGTGCTGAAAGAGGAGTTGGGCGGTAGCATCCCCTTCGGCACGCCTATCCAGCGCGGCCCCACCGATCTCCTGGCGTCCATCATGGGAGGCACGGCGATGGTCTATGCCTTCTGCGAGGAGCCGGAGAGGATGCGCCGCATCACGCGCGCCGTGGCAAACGTCTGGATCAAGGTCGCCCAGATGCAACTGGCACTGGCTCCGGAGTTTCACGGCGGTTACGGCTGCTACCGGGGGCTGTGGGCTCCCGGCCAGGTCGTCACGGTGCAGGAGGACAGTTCTGCCCTTTTGTCGCCTGCGCTGTACGAGGATTTTGTCCTGCCGGAAGACCGGCGCATCTACGCAAACTTCGCCTACCCGCTGATGCACAACCACTCGGCCTTCCTGCACATCACCATTGACGGAGTTGTGACGTCCGAGGCTCTGGCCGGCTACGAGATGACGATTGACCCCTCGCCGGGGCCTTCTATATCCGACCTGCTTCCCTACATGCAGCGGGCACAGGCGAAGAAGCCGCTCATCGTATTTGGTACCCTGTCTGAGGCCGATCTGCGGCTCATCGTCGCGACCTTGCCGCCGGCCGGTCTGGCTATTTATACGCAGGTGGAATCGCCCGCGCAGGCGGCCCGCTACGCCAACGTGATTGAGGGGCGGGCATAACAAGGAGACGATATGCGACTCCAGGGCAAGGTAGCCCTTATCACTGGCGGCGCAACGGGGATTGGCCGGGCGATTGCGTTGCGCTTTGCGCGCGAGGGCGCGCGCGTGGCCGTCGCCGACGTCAACGATGCCGGTGGGGAGGCGACGGCGGCTAAGGCGCAGGGGCTCTTCGTTCACTGCGATATAGCGCAGCCGGAAGCGGCGCGAGCAGCAGTCGCACAGACTATCGCTGCCTTCGGCGGGCTGGACGTGTTGGTGAATAGCGCGGCCCACATCGGGGGGATGCACGATGCCGCCGCGATGTCCCCCTCCGAATGGCGCGAGGTGTTGAGTGTGACCCTGGATGGTGTTTTTTATTGCTCCAAGTATGCCGTGCCGGAGATGGTGAAGCGCGGCGGCGGCTCCATCATCCATATCTCGTCGGTGGAGGGGATGATGGGCGTGGCCGGGCACGCGGCCTACGTGACGGGCAAGAGCGCGCTCTTCGGGCTGACGCGCTCCATGGCGATTGACTTCGGCAAGCAAGGCATCCGCGTGAACGCGATCAGCCCCGGCATCATAGACTCCGGTCGCCCCGACAGAGAGCGATACAAGAAAGACCCGACCATCATGCAATTCTGGCGCGACATGACCGTGTTGGCTCGGATGGGGAGGCCGGAAGAGGTGGCCGCGACTGCGCTCTTTCTCGCGTCAGATGAAGCATCCTACATCACCGGCCAGAACCTCGCGGTGGATGGCGGCTGGACTATCGGCCACCCGCCGCTGCGCTGGCCGAAGCAAGGTTAGGGAGCCTCATTAATGGCCTTCTCTTTCGTGCAGATCACCGACCACCACTTGCGCGAGTCCGAGGCACTGTTGACGCGCGGCTATTCCACAGCCTATGCCTTCCGCGCGGTCATGCGTCACATTGCGCAGCACGCCGCGAGCCGCGCCGATTTCATCGTGACGACGGGTGACCTCGTCAACTTCGGCACAGACGCCGAGGTTGTACGTAGCCGCGCAACCGGCCGGTTCGGTGGCCTATCAGGTGGCCCTTTGTGCCATGCCGGAAGTGTGGTAACCTAAGACACAGCACATTCAAGATTCGGAGGTCTTGAGCATGTCTCAACCCAGCGCGTCGTTCAACATCGTCAAAGATGACCTCAGCCGCTTTGCCGGGCGCGGCCCTGCCTTCGTCGCTTTCGGCGAGGTTATGGTGCGCGATATGCCTGCCGACAACGAACGGCTAGAGCGCACCCGTCACGTCTATGTTTCCATGGCCGGAAGCGAACTGACCCTCGCCGTCATGCTGAGCCGCCTGGGTGTGCCCAGTTCTTTTGTCACCCGCGTCCCCGCCAACCCTTATGGCTGGATGCTGCGCAACCTGGCCCGCGAACAGGGCCTGAGCGTGGAGCATTTCGTCTGGGCCGAGAGGACGGAGCCCATCGGTCGCTTCCTCTACGAACTGGGGCGCACGCCGCGACCGGGGGCGGTCTGGTATCAGCGCAAGTACTCCGCCGCCAGCAAACTAGGCGCGGGGATAGTCAACTGGCAGGCGGCCCTCAAGGACGCGCGGCTGTTCCATACGTCTGGCATCACCTTCGGCCTCAGCACCCACAGCGGCTACGAACGCAATCACCTGCTGGATGCCTTCACCGAGGCGATGCAGGCCAAACCGCCGGAGTGCCTGGTTGGTCTGGACTACAACTACCGCGCCACCCTGTGGAGCGTGGCTCAGTGCAAAGAGGTGATGACGCCCCTCATCACCCGGCATGTGGACGTCCTCATCACCACCATAGAGGATATGGCGGAACTGTACGGCATGAATTGCGGGCGAGTGAGCGCAGAAGAGATCGCCAAAGGCGACATTGGCC
The DNA here is from genome assembly GCA_020853075.1 of Anaerolineae bacterium. Lineage (GTDB taxonomy): Bacteria > Chloroflexota > Anaerolineae > JADYZS01 > JADYZS01 > JADYZS01. The sequence goes on from JADYZS010000103.1 coordinate 3,036, forward strand.
GCCTGGAAGACGAGGACGTGCAGGCTTTCATGCGCCAGTTGATTGAGATGTTCCGTCTAAAGGTCGCCGCCGTGACGATTCGCTATCCCGATACCCACGAGCAGCACCGTTGGGAGAGCGCAGCGATGGATGACCAGGGTCATTTCTTCCGCTCGCCCGCGATCCGCAACATCGTCCTCATGGATCGCCTGGGCGGGGGCGATACCTGGAACGGTGGGTTCTACTATGGGCTGCTGACCGAAGACGATAAGGCCCTGGCGATGCAGAAGGGGGTGCTGGTCGGTGATGCCGCGACGCGGCTGAAGCAGACCATCATGTACGACCTGCCGATCATCACCAGAGAAGAGGTGCAGTCTTTGTTGAAGGCCGACGTCGC